>NZ_CAUQPH010000089.1:0-15156 GCF_963519925.1 uncultured Stenotrophomonas sp.
CGCCCGGCGCGACCAGCGCCAGCGCCGGCAGCGCGTCGTCGACCTGGCCATCCCACCAGTGCGTGGGCAGCTGCTGGTCGGGATTGTCGGCCAACGTCAGCCAGCACAGCGCCGCTTCGATTGCCCCGGACGCACCCAGGGTGTGCCCGGTGAGCGGTTTGGTCGAGCTGGCCGGCACCTGCGGGCCCAGCACGCTGGCCACCGCCAGGCTTTCCATGGCGTCGTTGTGGCCGGTGGCGGTGCCGTGCAGGTTCACGTAATCGACCTGCCCGGGTACCAGCCCGGCGCGCTCCAGCGCCTGCTGCATGGCATCGATCGCGCCACGCGCCTGCGGGTCCGGCGCGGACATGTGGTGGGCGTCGGACGACTCGCCCCAGCCGGACAGGCGCACCGGCCCGGGCTCGCGGGTCATCAGGAACAGCGCCGCGCCCTCGCCGATGTTGATGCCGTTGCGATGCCGCGAGAACGGATTGCAGCGCGCCGCCGACACCGACTCGAGCGCGCTGAAACCGGCCACGGTGAAGCGGCACAACGAATCGGCGCCGCCGGCGACCACTGCGTCGACAACGCCACTGCGCAGCAGGCGCGCGGCGGACATCAGCGCCTTGGCACTGGACGAACACGCGGTGGAGATCGTCCAGGCCGGGCCCAGGCTGCCGATGCGTTCGCGCACGAAACGCGCCGAGGTCCCCATTTCCTGCTGGGCGTAATCGAAATCGTCGGGCCAGCGGCCTTCGTCGGCCTGCAGGCGCAGCGCGCCCTCGGATTCACCGATGCCGGAGGTGCTGGTGCCGATGATCACCGCGACGCGGTCGGCCCCATGGCGGGCCACGGCGGCATCCACCGCCGGGCGGATCTGCTGCAGCGCCGCTTCCAGCAGCGCATTGTTGCGCCCGCGCAGGGCGACCGGCAGCGCCGACAGGTCGGGCAAGGGCGCAGTCACTTCGCCCAGGGCCAGGGTCCGGCCGGCGAGGATCTGGTCGTTGTCGCGCAGGCCGCCGGGCTGGTCGGCGAAGAGGCCGTCGCGCACCTGAGCGCGCCCGCTGCCCAGCGCACAGATCACGCCCAGCTCGTTCAGATATACCGCAGTACTGCTCACTGTCGTGCCTGTCCCATGTCCAACGATTCGATCACCAGTTCATAGCCTTCTGCCAGGTTGCGCAGCCGCACCTGCCCGTCGCCCAGCGGTTCAAGCACCAACCATGCCTTGCCCGCCTGCTCCAGGCGGCGGCCACCGTCGGCCTCCACCAGGCGCCAGTCTGCCGGCAATGCGGCCCGGATGGCATCGGCCGGCCACAGCGCGAACTGAAGGTCGTCCAGCACGCGCTCGCCGCGCACCTGTGGCGGCAGCCAAGGGGCGCGGGTCTGTTCCAGGGTATGTCCGTCCCAGACCATGCGCACGCCGGTCTGGCCCATCGCCTGCACCGCCAGCCGCACCTGCCCGCCATCGGCTTCGAGCAGCGCGTCCAGCTCGCGCTCGTGGCTGCCGAAGCGGAACTGCAGGCGCTGCTGCAGCTGCAGCGGCTCGGCCAGCGCCGACGGCGCCAGCTGCAGGTTCGGCAGCTGCACCAGCGGCGCTGCCATGCGGGTGCTGGCGCAGGCGGCCAGCAGCACGCCCAGCAGCAGGGTCAGGATCAGCCGGTGCACAGTTCCTCCAGCACCCGCAGGCGACGGCCGCTGTCATCGGCCACGTACGGGTTGTTGGTGTCCCATGCATAGCCGGCCAGGATCGAGGAGATCATGCGGCGCACGTCGGGCTGCGGATCGGGGTGATAGATGATCTTCTGGAAACCACCGGCGTACCAGGCTTCGACGAAGCGGCGGAAGGTCTTCACCCCGGCGCGCAGCGGCACGGCGAACTCGCGTTCCCAGTCAACCTGCTCGCCGGCATGGCGGCGCGCCAGGCAGTCGCTGGCCAGCTGCGCGGACTTGAAGGCGATGGTCACGCCCGAGGAAAACACCGGGTCGAGGAACTCGCCGGCGTTGCCCAGCAGCGCGTAGCCCTCACCCCACAGCGAACTGACGTTGGCCGAATAGCCGGTGATGGTACGTACCGGCAGCACCGCCCATTCGGCGTTCTTCAGCAGGCGGGTCAGGTTCGGGTCTTCGCCGACGATGGCCTGCAGCTTCTCCAGGTCGGTGCCGGGGTACTTCTCGAAGAAGCTCGGTTCGGCCACCACGCCCAGCGAACAGCAGCCGTTGGAGAACGGGATGGTCCAGTACCACACGTCCACGTGCTCGGGATGGGTGGTGATCAGGATCTTGTTGCGGTCGAAGTTGGCGTCGGCCGGGATGTGGTCGCGCACGTGGCAGAAGATCGCGCCACGCACCGGGAAGTTCGACGGCGACTCGAGGTTGAGCAGGCGCGGCAGCAGGCGGGCGAAACCGCTGGCATCGAGGATGAAGCCGGCTTCGATGGTGTATTCGCTGCCATCCGGGCGGCGCACCTGCACGCGCGCCGGGCTGCCGGGCTCGACCGAGAGCACTTCATCGCCGAAGCGCAGGGTGGTGCCCATGCGTTCAGCACCGCGCGCCAGCACGTCGTCGAAGTTGGCGCGCTGCACCTGGTAGGTGGTGCCCCAGCCCGGCGAGAACTTGTCGCGGAAATCGAACTCGGTGGTGCGGTCGCCGCGCACGAAGGCCGCGCCGTTCTTGTACTGGAAACCGGCCTGGACCACGTCCTGCAGCAGCCCGGCCGCTTCGATGTATTCCATGCTCTGCGGCAGCAGGCTCTCGCCGATGGAGAAGCGCGGGAACTGCTGGCGCTCCAGCATCAGTACCTGGCGACCCTGCCGGCGCAGCATGGCGGCGGCGACCGACCCGGCGGGACCTGCGCCGATCACCAGGATTTCGGTTGTTTCCAGTGCAGCATTCATCGATACATCCTTGATCAAGGGAAAGTGGGGCCGGCGCGGTCGCTCAGTGCGGTGCGTCGTGGGGCGGTGGACGGAACAGGGGCGAGATCAGCCAGACCAGGCCGATGCCGAACAGCAGGGTGAGGCCGAACGCGCGCAGCGCCGGCGTGGCCGACAGGCCCAGCAGGCCGAACGAGAGCCAGGTACTGGCCGCGCCCACGCACACCGCCAACCAGGCGCTGGCATCGCCCCGGTGTTCGATCAGGAAGATGCCGTAGTCGATGCCCATGCCCAGCAGCAGCATCAGCGCCAGTACGTTGAACAGCTGCAGCGGCTGCCCGAACAGGCCAAGCAGGCCCAGGGTGAGCGCGCCGGCCGCCAGCGTGGGGGCGAACACCCGCCATGCCTGCGCGCGGTAGCGCCAGTACAGCACCGCGAACACCAGCACGATGCCGACCAGCAGCAGCGCGCTCATCAGCTTGCGGTAATGCTTGAGCAGCGCGGAGAAATCGGCGGTGCGGTCGACCCAGCGCACGCCGTCGATACCCTTGGCCTGCGCTTCCAGCAGGGTCAGCGCATCGGCGCGCGAGAGGTCGTCGACCATCACCACCGAGGCCATGCCCTGCCCTACTTCGCCCAGCCACAGGTGGCGGAACGGCATGGCCGCCGGGGACGCGAGGAAGGCCTCGGCCTGAAGCTCCTGCGCGGCGTAGTCCGGGCGCTGCAGCGGTTCGCCCACGGCCTCGCCCACGGCGGCCAGCACCCTCGGCTCGACGCGCGCGGTCAGCGCGGCATCGGCGCGCTGGCGCTGCACCGACGGCAGCCAGTCGCTGATGGCGCGGTAGCCGCCGATCTGTTTGTCCGCCGACAGCACGCGCAGGCGCGCGACCAGCGCTTCCTCGCGTTCCAGCACCTGTTCGGCGTTGTCGCCCTGCACCAGGTAGAACTGCGCCGGACTGGGCATGCCCAGCATCTGGCTGATGCGGATCTGCTGGTTGATCAGCGCCATCGGCGAGGACTGCAGGCTGCGCAGGTTGTCATCGGCCTGCAGCCGCCAGATGCCTGCCGCCGACAGCACCACCACCACGCCCAGGAACAACCCGACCGGGCGGCGTCCCTGCAGGCGCGGCCAGCGCTCCAGGGTGGCGCCCAGCCAGCGCGCGAAACGCGTGCTGCGGATTTCGCCGCCGTCCAGCCAGGGGAACCAGAAGATCACGGTCAGGAACGCGGCGGCCAGGCCGACTACCGAGAACAGCGCCATCTGGCGCAGGCCCGGGAACGGCGCCAGGCCCAGCGCGAGATAGGCCAGCGCGCTGGTCAGCAGCGCCAGCCACAGGCCGGGCAGCAGGTGTCGCAGCAGTTTCCAGCGGCGGTCGGCCGGTTCGGCCTGGCGCGAGGCGAACCAGTGGATGCCGTAGTCCTCGGCCACGCCGACCAGCGAGGCGCCGAACACCAGGGTGAGCACGTGGACCTTGCCGAACACCAGCACGGTGACCGCCAGCGCGACCCCGCAACCGATCAGCAGCGACGCGGCCACCAGCAGGATCGGGCGCAGCGAGCGGAACGCCAGCCAGACCAGCAGCAGCACGGCGGCCAGCGAACCCCAGCCGATGGTGTTGATTTCCCGGTTGGCCTGCACGGCCGCGGCTTCGGCGTGCAGCGGCACGCCCGCGCGCAGCACTTCCAGCCCCGGCGCATGTTTCGTGGCGGCCGCGGTGGCGGCATCGAGCAGCAGGTCGATGTGGCGTTCGCCATCGAGCTGGAACGCCGAGCCGGTGGTTTCGTACTGGATCACCGACCAGTGCTTGCCATCGGCTTCGAGCAGGCCGTCGTCGCCCATGCGCAGGCCGGAGCCGAGGGCGCGTTCCTGCCACCACTGCGGCCACAGCGACAGCGGGTCCTGGCGCCAGTCGGTAAGGCGCGGGGCGCCCATCGGGCCGTACAGCGCGGCGAGCGCGGATTCGGAAAGGCTTTCCGGGGAGTCCTGCTGCAGGCGCTGGCGCTGCTGGTCGGTCAGCAGGCGATCGCGGTAGGGCGCGTAGAAGGCGCGCGCCTGGTCGAACCAGCCTTCGATCGAGCCGCTTTCCTGTAGCGCGGGGCTCTGCGCCGCCGGGCGGTCCGGGTGTGCGTGCAGCGGGGCAGAGCCCCGCTCTACGGTGGTATCTGGTGGGGTGATGGTGGCGCGGAAGGCGGCTTCTGCGGCTTTGGTCTGGGCAGCGTCGGTGCTGCCGAGCAGCACCACGACCTGACGCGAATTCGCGTCGGCGATGCGCCGGGTGACGTCGGACAGCAGGCGATCGTGCGCGTCCTGTGGCAGCAGCGCGAGGATGTCGGTGTCGATCCGCGCTTCGGTCGACCACAGCTGCCACTGCTGCAGGCCCAGCCCGACCAGCACCAGCAGCCAGGCCACCGCCAGCCAGCGCCAGGCGCGCTGCAACCGCCCGTTCTCGCGCCAGGCCGAGTTCAACGACTCATTCAAACCGGCGGCCCTCGTCGGCGCTGAGCTGCGCCGGGGTTTCGCTCAGGGCGGCGAAGTGGATGCGGGTGACGTCCTGGTTGGCTTCGGTGATCTGCACCTCGCGCACATAGCGGTCGCCGCTCAGTTCCAGCGCGCTGAACACCTTGGCCAGCATCGGCGAGCGCGGGGTGAGGTGCATGCGCCAGCCGTTGTCGGGCAGTGCGTCGACCTTGACGGTGAACTGCGCCGACAGCGCCTGCGCATCACCGCTCATCAGCGCGAACATGATCGCGTTGACCGAGCGCATCGCGGGCTGCTGGCGGCCGTCGAGCTCGACCCGGCTGCTGCCGTCGCGCTGGCGGCTGAGGATGCGGTCGCGGGTGACCACCACTTCGGACGGGAACGGCTTGAGCGTGGTCCAGATCACGCCACGGTCCTGGGCCAGCACGAAGCGGCCCTGCGAGCGCAGCGGGTTCTTGAACCCGGCCACCTGCTTGTCCTGGCTGAACTCGCCACGCAGCACGTTGACCTTGGCCACGCGCTGCTTGACCAGGTCCACGTCCGCCGTTGGGGCGGAAAACGCCGGCACGGCCACGAACAGCAGCGTCAGCACGCCCAGCGTGCGCAGGAATCGGTTCATGGCGCGTCTACTCCCAGCCGTTCCCACAGCACCGAGGGGCACAGGTACAGCATTTCGTTGGTGGCCGCGTCGACCGCGACCTGGATGGTGTGGGCGCGGGTGAGCACCTTGCCGCTGCCCGCGTCGAGGATCTCGTAGGCGATCTTCAAGCGGTTTTCCCACTCGGTGATGGTGGCGCGCACGCGCAGCGCCTGGCCGTACAGCAGCGGACGGATGTACTTCACGCGCGCATCGACCACCGGCCAGATGTAGCCGGAATCGCGCATCTGCGGGTAGTCGTAGTCGTAGCGCTGCAGCAGCGCGCAGCGCGCCACTTCGAAGTACTTGAAGTAGTTGCCGTGCCAGACCACGTGCATCGGGTCGCAGTCGTGGAAGGTCGGCGACAGCGCGACCTCCAGGCTCAGGTCAGGGGCGGTCATACAGGCTCCAGCGCTGGCCACGGATATCGTCGAGCAGCCCGCGCAGCTCGCCATCCAGTGCGCGATCCTCCTCCACCAGCGCGATGCGTCCGCACAGGTCCTGGTACATGGCGGCGAGGTCGCCGTGCAGGGTGGCGTTCATGCCGACGCGTTCGCGCAGCGCCACGCCTTGGCGCGCGGCGATCAGCATGCCGGCCACCACCTGTTCGGTCAGCTCGATCACGCGCAGGCAGTCGCGCGCGGCGATGGTGCCCATGCTGACCTTGTCCTGGTTGTGGCATTCGGTGGAACGCGAGAACACCGAGGCCGGCATGGTCTGCTTGAGCGCTTCGGCGGTCCACGCCGAGACGCTGATCTGCAGCGCCTTCAGGCCGTGGTTGATCGGCGCACGCTCACCGGTGGAGGCCGAGAGGTTGGCCGGCAGGCCGTGGTTGAAGCGTGCATCCACCACCAGCGCCAGCTGGCGGTCGAGCAGGTCGGCCAGGTTGGCGATGGTGTTCTTCAGCGCATCCATCGCGAACGCGATGTGGCCACCATAGAAGTGGCCGCCGTGCAGGATGCGTTCGCCGTCGGCGTCGATCAGCGGATTGTCGTTGGCGCTGTTGAGTTCGGTTTCGATGAACTGGCGCAGGAACGGCAGCGCATCCTGCACCACGCCGATCACGTGCGGGGCGCAGCGCAGCGAGTAGCGGTCCTGCAGGCGCTGTTCGTTGCGCGGCGGGCGGTCGCTGTGCAGGTCCTCGCGCAGGCGCGCGGCGATCTGCATCTGGCCCGGGTGCGGCTTGGCCGCGAACAGCATCTCGTCGAAGTGGTGCGCATTGCCATCGCTGGCCAGCACGTTGAACGCGGTCAGGCGCGTGGCGAGCTTGGTGAGATAGTCAGCGCGGTCGTAGGCCAGGCAGGCCAGCGCGGTCATCACCGCGGTGCCGTTCATGATCGCCAGGCCTTCCTTGGGCCGCAGCCGCAGCGGCGCCATGCCGATCTCGGCCAGCACTTCGGCGGCCGGGCGGCGTGCCCCCTGGTACATCACTTCGCGTTCGCCACACAGCACGGCGGCCACGTAGGACAGCGGAGTGAGGTCGCCACTGGCGCCGACCGAACCTTCGGCCGGAATCAACGGCAGCACGTCGTGGCGCAGCAGGGTGGCCAGGCCCTGCAGCAGCGGATGGCTGACCCCGGACATGCCGCGCACCAGCGAGGCCAGGCGCGCGGCGATCACCGCGCGGGTTTCCTGTTCGTCCAGGAAACGACCCAGGCCGCAGCCGTGGTAGGTGAACAGGTGGTGCGGCAGTTCGGCCACCAGCGCCGGCGGAATGTTGACCGTGCACGAATCACCATAGCCGGTGGTCACGCCGTAGATCACCCCGTCTTCCCGCAGCAGGCGGTCGAGGAAATCGGCACCGCGCTGGATGCGCGCGGTGAACGCCGGGTCGTCGCTGACCACGGCGTCGGCCTGGCGCTGCGACAGCGCGACCACGTCTTCGATGGTCAGCGGCGCATCGCCGAAGCGGAGGGTCCGGGCCGGGGTGGAGCCTGCATTACGTGCCATGAGATGCCTGATCCCAGAAGGGGAAGAAGTTGAACCAGTCCAAGGGGGCTTCGGTGACCTGCTGTTCCAGCCACCGGGCGAAATGTTCGGCCTGCGCGGTCAGCGCCGCATCGCGCGAGCCGCGCGGCAGGATGATGCGGTCGCTGAAGTGTTCGAAGCGCACGCGGTAGCCCTTGCCCTCATGCAGGCAGGCCATGGTGTAGACCGGGCATGCCAGCGCGGAGGCGAGCACGTAGGCACCGATCGGGAACTGCGCGGTGTGGCCGAGGAACGGCGCCGGCACGGTGCGCCCGCCGCGCAGCGGCACGCGGTCGCCGACGATGGCCACGAAGCCGCCCGCCTGCACCCGCCGCTGCAGTTCCACGGCGGTGGCCGGGCCCATGTCGGTGACCTGCATCAGCTCCACCGAGGCCAGCGGGTCCAGCCGTTGCATCAGCCGGTTGAAGCGCTGCGCGTGGGCGGTGTGCACCAGCACGGTGATGTGGAAGCCGGGCACCTGCTCGGCCAGCACCTGGCACAGTTCCAGGCAGCCGATGTGCGCGGTCAGGATCAACCCGCCTTCGCGACGCGCGATCTTTTCCAGCATCAGGTCGCGCTGCAGGTGGATACGCTCGGGCGGATAGCGCCCGCCCAGGCCGAGCAGCTTGTCCAGCAGGGTATCGGCGAACAGCGCGAAGTGCTTCAGGCTGGTCCAGCGCCCCGGCGTGCCGCCAAGCACGCCGGTGTGCGCCTGCAGCCGCTGCAGGTACTGCAGCGAGGCGCGGCGCGCCACCCGGTTGCCCAGCCAGTTGCACAGCACCACCGGGTACACGCACAGGCGGAACGGCCAGCGGCCGAACCAGCGGTGCACCCAGCACAGGAACAGCACCCCGGCGGCCGAGGTGCTTTCGCCCAGGTCGGCCCAGTGCGGGGCGTTGGCCGGCGCCGGCGCGTTCATGCCGCTGCGGTCCCCGTGACGCGGCGCCACAGCAGGCGCGGCGCGCGCCGCAGCATGCCGAAGAACAGCCGGGTGTGCATGCGGCTGATGCGCACGTTGTCGCGCCACACATCGAAGTGCGACACGCCGTCGCTGGGATAGGTGACCCGGGTGGGCACGCTGATCACCGCCACGTTGCGCCAGAACAGCCGCACCAGGATCTCGCTGTCGAAATCCATGCGCCGGCCGATGGTTTCTTCGCCGACCAGGCGGGTGACCGGGGCCAGCGGATACAGGCGGAAGCCGCACATCGAATCGCGGATCCGCAGCGACAGGGTGTTGATCCAGACCCAGATGTGGGTGGCGTAACGGCCGTACAGGCGCGCCTTGGGCACGCTCTCGTCGTAGGCCGGAATGCCGCAGATCACCGCCTGCGGATGCTGCGTCGCCAGCGCCTGGAAGCGCGGGATGTCGCCGGGATCGTGCTGGCCATCGGCATCGATCTGCAGCACGTGCGAGTACCCGCGCCGCGCCGCTTCGGCGAACCCGGCCAGCATGGCGCCGCCCTTGCCCTGGTTCACCTCCAGGCGCAGCAAGGCGACCTGGTCCGGGTGCGCCTGCGCCAGGGCCTGCAGTACCTGCGCGCAGGTCGGGTGCGAACCGTCATCCACCAGCAGGCAGGGCAGTCCACTGGCACGCACGCCCTGCACCACCGCGCCGATGGCATGTTCGTGGTCGTAGACCGGAATCACCACCAGCGTGGAAAGTGCCGGCGCGGAAGACAGCTCATGCATCGCCGAACACCACCCGACCGCTGGCATGCACGCCATGGTCGGACACATAGCGGAAGCTCAGCACGGATTTCGGCGCATCCCAGCCCAGGGTCAGCTGCAGGCGGTCGCCCGGACGCGCCACGTGCTGGAATTTCAAGGCATCCATCCGCTCGAAGCGCGGCGGCATGCTGAACACGTCGCGCGCGAAGTGGATGGCCCAGTCCAGCTGGACCACACCGGGCAGGATCTTCGCCTGCGGGAAGTGCCCGTCGAAGGCGATCAGCTCCGGGTCCAGCGGCAGCAGCAGCAGCGCGGCGTCCGCATCGCGCTGCTGCCACTGCGCCACCGGCAGCAGCGGCCGGAACAGCGCTTCGAGCGACGACGCGGTGACCTTTCCCTGCGCGTTATACGGCAGCTCCTCGATGAAGCGCCAGCGCCGCGGCCGGGTCACCGCGTCATGGCTCTGCGCCAGGTGCGCGCCCAGCGCCTGCGCCTGCTGGCGTCGCTGCGCGTCGGTCCACTGCGCCACGCCAGCAGCCTGCGGCACCACGACGGCGGCCAGCTGTTCGCGCGCCCCGGGCAGCACCAGCACGCGCACGTCCCGCACCTGCGGGTGCGCGCGCAGGTGCTGTTCCAGTGCGTCGAGCGACACCCGCCGCTCTTCGATCTTGACGATCCGGTCGGCCCGCCCGAGCAGGCGGAAACTGCGCCCGGCATCGGCCTCCACGCGGTCCTGGGTCTGCCACCACGCCGCATCGGCCAGGTGCGGCGACGCTACCGACAGGCAACCGTCCTCGATGCGCCAGGACACGCCGGGCAGAGGATGCCACTGCGGCTGCTCCGCGCTCCAGCGGCGCCAGGCGATGCCGCCGGTCTCGCTGCTGCCGAACACTTCGGTGGGCGCCACGCCGAGCAGCGCGCGCGCCTGCAGTGCGGCCTCGCTGGGCAGCGGGCCGCCGGAGGAAAACACCGCGCGCAGGCGGCCGTCCAACGACGACCAGTCCAGCTGTTCCGGCAGGCGCTTGAGATGGGCCGGGGTGGCGACCAGCACCGACGGCTGCCGTGCCAGCGCGCTGACCAGGTCTTCGTGGAAGAAGCGGCGCGGCTGGATCGCCCGGCCCGCGGCCAACGGCCACAGCACGCGGAACAGCAGGCCGTAGATATGCTGGTGCGAGACGGTGCCGTGGACCTGCGCGCCGTCGAGCTGTTCGCCGAAGGCGGCCTGCAGCGCATCGACCTCGCGGGTCAGCTGGCGCATGCGCTTGCTGATCGCGCTGGGCGCGCCGGTGCTGCCGGAGGTGAACACCACCAGTTCCAGCGCATCCTCGTCCAGCGCCGCCAGCACGGTGTCCGGAGGCGCGGCGTCGAGGGGCTGCAACGGGGCATATCGGGCGGGTACGTCACCGGCGAACCCGTCCACGCGAGGGCCCAGCCCGTCGAGGGTGGCCGGGAGGCTGTCGCCGCCCAGGAACACGCGCTTGCCCGCATGCCACGCGCCGAAGAGCGCGGCGGCAAAAGCCAGGGTGTCGTCGAAATACAGCGCCCAGTCGCGGCCCGGCGCGGCGGCGAACGCCTGTTGCCAGCCCAGCACCCGGGTGCGGAATTCCGCGTGGTCGACACCGCGGCCCTCGGTGTCGATGCCGACGATGCGGTCGGGCTGCGGTGCCAGGGCCAACCGGTCCAGCGCGATCCACTCAGCCATGCGCGTGCGCCGCCTTCACCCGCCGCCGCACCAGCCATTCACCACCAAACAGGACACCCATCATCACGTAGGCCAACAATCCGTTGTAGAGCGCCCAGACCTGGTTGGAGGCCCAGAACGCCGTGACCAGGGCCAGGGCCCCGTTGAGAACGAAAAAGCCGCACCACACCTGGGTGACGCGGCGGGTATAGACCACGGCGAACGGCGGCAGGTCCGGCTCGGTCAACCGTGCCAGCCGCTCCACCGCGCTGGGCGGGAAGCGCAGGCTGGTGGCGAAGATCACCAGCATCACCGCATTGACCAGCGCCGGGTACAGCTTCAACGGCAAGGTCTGGTTGAACGCAGTCGCCAGCAGCGCCAGCAGGCCGGCACCGAGGGCGGCGGCCCACCACACCGGTTGGCGGGTGGTCAGCGCGCGCAGGGCGGCCAGCGCGAACAGGAGCAGCGCCATCCAGCGCGGTTCGAAGCGGCCCAGCGACAGGTACACCACCAGCGGGTACGCCAGCGACAGCACCGCAAACGCCGCGACCCGCACCCGGACCATGGTCGACCTTCAGCGGCGGCCGTCAGGCGGCCGCTTGCCCGGGCAGCAGGCCATGCACGACATCGACGATGTCCTGCACGGTGCGTACCGACTTGAACGCTTCAGGCTGCAGGTTGCGGCCGAGCAGTGGCTTGAGCTGCACGATCAGGTCGACCGCATCGATGCTGTCGATGTCCAGGTCGTCGTACAGACGGGCCTGGGGGGTGATCCGCACCGGCTCGATCTCAAAGCTGTCCTTGAGGATCTTGACGATGCGATCGAAAAGTTCGTTCTTGGTCATGGCAAATCCTGACGCGCCGTTACGACGGCTGGCGTGCGGCGACGAAGTCGCTCAATGCACGCACGCTGGAAAAATGGCGACGGGTTTCTTCCGAATCGGCGGACAGGCTGACACCGTACTTTTTCTGCAGGGCCAATCCAAGTTCGAGCGCATCGATCGAATCAAGGCCCAGGCCCTCCACGAACAGGGGCGCCTCGGCGTCGATGTCCTCTGGAGCGATGTCTTCCAATGAAAGCGATGAAATGATCAATTCCTTGATCTCGTGCTCAAGTGCCTGCACGGCTTGGGTCTCCAGCAAAGTCAAAGTAGTGGGCAAGGTGATCGGTCACGCGCCGGGCCGCCAAGGCATCCCCCCTGGGCGTGCCGTCTGCCCCGGTCAGGAAAGGGTCGATCGGGATATCGTCCCCGACTTCCAGCTGAACGTGAAAACGACGTGATGGCACACGATACCATTTCTGGCCCTTGGTCAGCGTGAGCGGCCGGCAGGTTATCCGGACCGGGGTGATGTCGAGCTGGCCCCGCACCGCGATGTTGGCGGCCCCGCGCTGCAGGTGCAGCGGCTGGCCCGGCACGGTCCGGGTGCCCTCGGGGAAGATCACCAGGTTGCCCCCCGCCCGTACCGCGGCGATGCAGTCGTCGATCAGCCCCGCGCCGTCGCTGTTGGACACGTACCCGGCGGCCCGGACCGGCCCGCGCATGAACGGGTTGCGCGCGACCGCCTGCTTGACGACGCAATCGGCGTTGGGCAACTGCGCGATCAGCAGGACCACGTCGATCAGCGTGGGGTGGTTGGCCAGGATCAGCAGGCCGTTACGGCGCAGGCGCTCGGCGCCGTGGATCTCGTAGGTCATCACCCCCAGCCCGCGCATCAGGGCGATGTGGCTGGCGAAACTGAATTGGACCAGCCGGCGTGCCAGGCGGCGGCGCCGGGCGGTATGCCGGATCAGCAGCAGGAGCGGCAACAGCAGCCCGCCCAGCAGCAGCCCGCCGATCCCGAAGACGGCGAAACTGAGACCGGTACCGACCACGCGCCAGGCGTGGTCGAGGCGGGCCTGCCAGCGCTCAGCCATGGCGCTGCCAGGTCCACTGCTGGCCATCGGCCTGGAACTGCAGGCCCGGCTCGCCGGACAACAGAAAGCGCAGCGCGTCCAGGCTGTGCGGCAGCGCGCCGGCCGGGCTGTCCTGCCCGCCCTTGCCCCAGCCCAGCGACAGCCGGGTGCCCGGGGCATCGGCGCGGGCCAGCCGCCAGCACCAGGCGAAGAACGGGTCGGGTTCGTCGGCGAAGCCGGCATACACCGCCGGCAGCGGCGACTCATAGGCGACCACGCGCACTTCCGGCGCGCCATCGGCGAGCAGGCCGAAGGCTTCCACGCAGGCGGCCTCCACCGTGCCGCGGCCCCCGGCCAGGGCCAGGTAGTTGCCGCGTTGCCCGCGTGCGATCGAGTACAGGGCGGCCACGGCGTTGTGCACCGACAGCCCGAAGGCGGTGGGTGACATCGCGGTGTCCTGGCGCAGGGTATCCAGCAGTTCCATCGACCGCGCCACGTCACCGTGGCGGGAAGCGAACACCAGCGGGACCTGGCCCACATCGTCGGCTTGTTCGCACCAGCAGGCGGCCTGGATGGCCATCCGGCCCAGGCGCTCGATGCGGCGACGCTGCATGGCCGGCACTTCCGGCAATGCCGGCGTGTCGGGACCCGCGGGCAGTGTCGGCGCCTGCGCCCACGCCTGCCACTCCGATTTCGTGGTCAGTCCCGGTGCCCAGGCCGACCAATCCACAACTGAGAACTCGATCATACGCGCCTGTATTGGACATCGACCGGCGTGCCGGGGCACGCCGCGAAAGGAGCGCACGCTATCATGACACCCTTGGCACTGGCAGCTTTCACAATCTGAAATGAGTAGCACGATCCACAGCGTAGCGGCCGCGCAGGTCTCCACTCCATCGGTAAACCCCGCGCTGTTCCGTGCGTTCTACGCCCCGGCCGCGGCCCGGGACGCTGCCCTGGCCGACCCGCTTACCCTGGCCGTGTTCGGCTTTTCCGCCCCGGCCCCGGCCAGCGACGACCCGCGCTGGCTGTGCGTGCCGCTGGCCGAACAGGGCCCGGCGCAGATCGAGGTCTGGCAGGGCGCGACGCCGGTACGGCACGGCGTGCGCGCAGGGGTGCGCTGGTCGGCCAATGACACGGTGCTGTTCGGAGCGATCGAGATCGACGAAGTCGAGGACGATATCGAATCAGCCGCGGCCGATGCCTATTCGCAGCTGAGTGGCTTCCTCGCCGACTGCGGGTACCCGCATCTGCTGCGGACCTGGAATTACCTCGACGCGGTGACTGAAGGCGAAGGCGACCAGGAGCGTTACCGGCGCTTCTGCGTGGGCCGCGTGCGCGGGCTGCGCGAGCTGGACGAGGCAGCGTTGCCGGCCGCCACCTGCATCGGCCGCTTCGACGGCGTGCGCCGGTTGCAGGTGTACTGGCTGGCCGCGCGCGAACCGGGCCTGCCGCTGGAGAACCCGCGCCAGGTCAGCGCGTTCCGTTACCCGCGCCAGTACGGCCCGCAGTCGCCCAGCTTCTCGCGCGCGCTGCTGCCGCCGACCGCTACCGGCCTGCCCCTGCTGCAGTCGGGCACGGCGGCCATCGTCGGGCATGTCTCCCAGCACACCGGGTCGGTGGCCGAACAGCTGGACGAGACGCTGACCAACCTGCAGAGCCTGGTGGATGCTGCGCGCCTGCAGCGGCCGGAGCTGCCGGCGACGTTGGGCGCCGGATCGCTGCTGAAGGTGTATGTGCGCCGCGCTGAAGACCTGCCGGCGATTGCCGCGCGGATGGCCGGGCTGCCAGGTTCCCCGGCGTTCGTGGTGCTGCACGCCGAGGTGTGCCGGGCGGAGTTGCTGGTCGAGATCGAAGGCCTGCACGGGCCCGGGGGGCGGCCCGGGGGGGGGCCCCCGGGCCCGGCCCAGGGTTCCGGGGGCCGCGCGGGCCCTGGCGCCGGAAACCCCGGGCCGCCCCCCCCCGTGGCCC
>NZ_CAUQPH010000090.1:0-15010 GCF_963519925.1 uncultured Stenotrophomonas sp.
GTCCAGGGCCTCGCGGGCGCTGGCTTCGCTGTGGCCCTGGGCCTGCAGCCAGGCCAGGCTCTCCTCGCGCGGCGGCAACTTGAATTCCAGACGCTGGCAGCGGCTGCGCACGGTGGCCGGCAGGCGCGCCGGGTCGCTGCTGATCAGCCACAGGTAGCGGCCGGGCTGCGGTTCTTCCAGGGTCTTGAGCAGGGCGTTGCAGGCGGCGCGGTTGATCGCGTCGGCCGGGTCCACCACCACCACCTGGGCGATGCCGTACTGCGGGGTGAGCGAGAGCTTCTGCGAGATCTCGCGCACCTGTTCGATGACGATTTCGGTGCGCAGCTTGTCGCCGGATTTGTTCGGGATGAACGAGACCAGCTGCAGGTCCGGGTGGGTGCCGGCGGCGATCAGCTGGGCGCTGCGCTGGGCGGCGGCGGGTTCGCCGCGGGTCAGCACGTGGGTGGCCATGCGCAGCGCCACCTCGCGCTTGCCCAGTCCGGCCGGGCCGCAGATCAGCAGGCCGTGGCCCAGCCGGCCGGCGTCGAGCGCGGCGATGGTCTGGTCGTAGGCGCGCTGCTGCCAGGGCGAGAAATCAGCCATTGCCACCCTCCTTCGAAAGGTATGCGGTGACCGCAGCCACCACCTGGGCGGCCACGCCGGCCTGGTCCTGGCTGGCGTCGATCAGCTGGAAGCGCGCGGGGTCGTCGGTGGCACGGTCGCGGAAGACAGCACGCACGCGCTGGAAGAAATCGTCCTGCTCGCTTTCGATCCGGTCCGGCCCCAGGTCACGGCCGCTGGCGCGCGCGCGGCCCACCGCCACGTCCACGTCCAGCAGCAGGGTCAGCCCAGGCTGCAGGCCTACCGCGCGGCGCTCGAGGTCGGCGATCCAGGCGGGGTCCAGCCCGCGCCCACCGCCCTGGTAGGCATAGCTGGAATCGGTGAAGCGGTCGCTGAGCACGTAGCCGCCGCGCGCCAGCGCCGGCTCGATCTGCTGGCGCACATGCTGGGCACGGGCCGCGAACACCAGCAGCAGCTCGGCTTCGGCGCTGAGCGGCTCGTTGGCGACCTCCGCATCCGGGGTGAGGATCAGCGCACGGATGCGTTCGGCCAGCGGCGTGCCACCGGGTTCGCGGGTCAGCACGACCTCGTGGCCCCGTGCCTGCAGCGCGGCGCGAATGGCGTTGAGCGCGGTGGTCTTGCCCGCGCCTTCACCGCCTTCCAGGCTGATGAAACGCGGGTGGCGGCGCAGTGCGGCGCTCACTTCGGCGCCGCCTGGTTGCGCTGCTGGCGCAGCTGCTGCAGGTAGCGCGCCACGGCGGCGTTGTGCTCGGTGTAGTTGGCCGAGAACGCGTGTGCGCCACTGCCATCGCCTACCGCCACGAAATACAGCGCATCGCCCGCCGCGGGGCGTGCGGCAGCCTGCAGGGCATCGCGGCCCGGCATGGCGATCGGGGTCGGGGTGAGGCCGGCGCGGGTGTAGGTGTTGTACGGCGTGTCGGTGGTGAGGTCGCGCTTGCGGATGTTGCCGTCGTAGCTGCTGCCGATGCCGTAGATGACGGTCGGGTCGGTCTGCAGGCGCATGCCCATCTTCAGGCGGCGCGCGAACACGCCGGCAATCTGCGGGCGTTCGCTGGGCAGCGCGGTTTCCTTCTCGATGATCGACGCCAGGATCAGCAGCTCATACGGGGAATTGAGCGGCAGGTCGTCGGCGCGGCTTTCCCACGCGGCCGCCAGCTCCTTTTCCATGGCGGCATGGGCGCGCTTGAGCACGTCCAGGTCGGTGTCGCCTCGCTGGTAGACGTAGGTTTCGGGCAGGAAGCGGCCCTCCGGGTGCTGGCCGGGGAAACCGAGCGTCTTCATCAGCGCGGCATCGTCCAGGTCATCTGTGGTGTGGACCAGAGGGTCGGCGCGCTTGAGCGCGGCACGCAGCTGGCGGATGTTCCAGCCTTCGACGATGGTGACGCGGTGCTGCAGGGTGCGGCCCTGGCGCATGCGGGTGAGCAGCTCGCGCGGGGTGAGCTTCGCGTCCAGTGCGTATTCGCCGACCTTGAGTTTGCCGGCGGCGTCGAGCTGGCGCGCCAGCAGCTGCCACTGGGTGTCGTTGCCTTCGTCCACGCCGGCGTCGCGCAGTTTGCGCAGGACGGTCTGCAGGCCATCGCCCGGGGCGATGACGACGCTTTCCTGGTCGGGGGTGATGGTCGCGTCGGCGAAGCCGCTCTGGCTGTGCCAGAACCATGCGCCGGCGGCGGCCAGCAGCAGTGCGCCGAGCAGCACTACCGCCAGGACGGTGAAACAACCTCGTTTTACGCCTGCCATGCCTACCTCGGTGGGGTGGTGCAGCCACGCAGGGCGTGGCTCTACGGGTTCATTCGTTTCCGCGGGGACACGCGTGGCGTGTCTCTACGCGGGTGCGCCGGTTGCGTAGTGACACGCCATGCGTGTCCCCGCAGTGCCCGAACCGCCCACACCCGCCCTACAGCATACCTTGGCTCAGTCACGCCGACCCAGCGCGCGCATCAGGCCACGGGCCTTGGCGCGGGTTTCGTCGAGTTCCCTGGCCGGATCCGAATCGACCACGATGCCGGCGCCGGTACGGAACGCCGCCGTTGTACCGGCGACCTCGGCGGTGCGGATCAGGATGTTCAGGTCCAGGTCGCCGTCGCGGTTCAACCAGCCGAACGCGCCGGTGTAGGCGCCGCGTGCGGTCTGTTCGAGCTCGGCGATGATCTGCATGCAGCGCACCTTGGGGCAGCCGGTGATGGTGCCACCCGGGAAGGTGGCGGCAATCACCTGGCCCGGGCTCACGCCCGCGCGCAGGCGACCGCGCACGTTGCTCACGATGTGGTGCACGTGGGCGTAGCTTTCCACGCTCATCAGCTCGTCCACTTCCACGCTGCCTGGGCTGCAGATGCGGCCCAGGTCATTGCGCTCCAGGTCGATCAGCATCACGTGCTCGGCGCGCTCCTTGGGGTGGCCCACCAGTTCGCGGATCCGTTCGGCGTCGTCGTCGCCTTCGAAGCGCGGGCGCGTGCCGGCGATCGGACGGGTCTGCACGTCGTCACCGTGCACCGATACCAGCCGCTCCGGCGAAGAACTCACCACCGCCCTGCCCTGCGCGATGAACAGGCCGGCGAACGGCGCCGGGTTCGCCACCCGCAGCTGCGCGTACAGCGCGTGCGGCGAGAGCACCTCGTCGAAGTGCGCGACCCAGCGCCGCGACAGGTTCACCTGGAACACGTCGCCGGCACGCAGGTAGTCGATCACCTTGCCCACGCCGTCGGTGAAGCGCGTGGGCGCATCCTCTTCCATCCCGGCAGGCGGCTGCCACTGCGGCAACGGCGGCAGCGTGGCGGTAGCTGCCAGGTCCTGCTGGAGCACGTCCAGCAGCGCGTCGTGCCCGCTCTCGCAGACGGCATGGAACTGGCCCAGCACGCGGTCATGCAGCACGGCAGCCGGGCAGCGCAGCGCCAGCGCGCTGGGCAGGCCGTCGGCACGTGCGGGCAGATCGAGCACGGTTTCGATCTGGCCGGCCAGTTCGTAGTCCAGCATCAGCGCCCAGCCGCCGCGGAACGGCAGGCCGGGCCCTGCGCCGGGAACGGGCAGAGCCGAATCCGGCGCGCCTTCGCGCGGCAGGCGCAGGGCGTGCCAGTGCGCGTCGAGTACGTCCAGGAAGGTGCCGGCGTGCACGGTGCCGGCGTGATCGCGCACGACGCCATCGGCGTGCAGTGCGAGCGATTCGCCGTTGCCCATCAGCAGCAGGTCCCAGCGGCCCTGGGCGGTGCCCGAGGCGGTGGACTCCATCAACAGCGGGTAGCGCTGGGGGGCCAGACGCTGGAGCGCGAGCAGGTCGGTGGTGTCGGGCAGCGGGCGGGTCTGGAACATGGGAATACCGGCGGTGGTGTCGGGGCCGGCGGCGAGCCGGTCTGGCATTGTGAGGGCCGGCCAACGGCCGGCGCTACCGGGCGTATTGCCCAGATGTGCCAAGGCCGCCCGGTGGGCGGCCTTGGCGGACAGCTGTCGCGGCGTGCGACTCAGACGCGCTTGAACACCAGCGTGCCGTTGGTGCCGCCGAAGCCGAAGCCGTTGGACATCACCACGTCGACCTTGGCTTGGCGTGCGGTGTTGGGCACGTAATCCAGGTCGCAGCCCTCGCCCGCTTCGTGCAGGTTGATGGTGGGCGGAATGATGTCGTCGCGCAGCGCCAGCACCGAGAAGATCGCTTCCACGCCACCGGCCGCACCGAGCAGGTGGCCGGTCATCGACTTGGTGGAGCTGACCATCATCTTGTAGGCGTGGTCGCCGAAGGCGGTCTTCATCGCCATGGTTTCGCCGAGGTCGCCGAGCGGGGTGGAGGTGCCGTGCGCATTGAGGTAACCCACCTGGTCCGGGCTGACGCCGGCGTCCTTGAGGGCCATGGTCATGCAGCGGGCAGCACCTTCGCCGTTCTCGCTCGGCGCGGTCATGTGGTACGCGTCCGAGCTGGCGCCGAAACCGGCAAGCTCGGCGTAGATGCGCGCGCCACGCGCCTTGGCGTGTTCGTATTCTTCCAGGATCAGGATGCCGGCGCCGTCGCCGAGCACGAAGCCGTCGCGTTCCTTGTCCCACGGGCGCGAAGCTTCCGTCGGGGCGTCGTTGCGGGTGCTCATGGCCTTCATGGCGCAGAAGCCGCCCAGCGCGGTCGGCGAGGAGCCACGCTCGGCACCGCCGACCACCATCACGTCCGCGTCGCCGTACTGGATCATGCGCATCGCGGTGCCGATGGAATGGTTGGAGGTGGCGCAGGCCGATACCGCCGAGAACGACGGACCCTTCAACCCGGTGATGATGCTCAGCTGGCCGGGCAGCATGTTGATGATGGTCTTGGGCACGTAGAAGGGCGAGATCTTCTTGCCCTCATGGAACTCGATGGTCTGTTCCTCGATGCCCAGCAGGCCGCCGATGCCCGCGCCCACGATGGCGCCGATGCGCTCGGCATTGCCGTCGGTGATCTCCAGGCCCGAATCGTTCAAGGCCATGAAGGCGGCACCGAGGCCGTAATGGATGAACGGGTCCATCTTCTTGGCATCCTTGCCGCTGACCCGGAATTTGCCGAACTGTTCGTTGTCGGCGGTGATGTCGAAGTCCCTGACCTCACCTGCGATCTTGGTGGTGAAACGGTCCAGGTAGGCCTGCGAAACGTTGGTCAGCGGGCCGATGCCGGAACGACCTTCGGTGATGCCCTTCCAACTGGTGGCCATATCATTGCCCAACGGCGAGACCATGCCCATGCCGGTAACGACGACGCGACGCTTCATTGCAGATTCTCCTGACTCAAAAAACACAGGGCCGCTAGCGCGGCCCCATGGGATTGCTGCGCGCGATGGCGGCGTTGGCCACGATCGCGCGCACGCCGCCCGACATCACGCCTTGACGTGAGCCGAAACGTAGTCGATTGCAGCCTGGACGGTGCTGATCTTCTCGGCTTCTTCGTCCGGGATCTCGCACTCGAATTCTTCTTCCAGCGCCATCACCAGCTCGACGGTGTCCAGGGAGTCGGCGCCCAGGTCATCGACGAACGATGCGCCGTTGGTGACTTCTTCTTCCTTGACGCCAAGCTGTTCGACGACGATTTTCTTGACGCGTTCTTCGATGGTGCTCATTGGATATCGCTCCAGATGGAGTAGTGGTTCAAAAAGTGACGCCATCAAATGGCGATGGCCGTGGGATAGTGTAGTGGAAACCGCAGGCCCCTTGCATTTCTGCAAAAAACCATTCAGATCAACCACTTGCGGTGCAATCCCTGCACCACATGCTTACGGCATGTACATGCCGCCGTTCACATGGAGGGTTTCGCCGGTGATGTAGCTGGCCGAAGGACCGGCCAGGAACGCCACCGCGTTGGCGATGTCGGACGGCTCGCCCAGGCGCTCCAGGGCGATCGACTTGACCAGGCCGGTGCGCTGCTCTTCGGGCAGGGCCTTGGTCATGTCGGTGTCGATGAAGCCCGGGGCCACCACGTTGACGGTGATCCCGCGCGAGCCGATTTCCTTGGCCAGCGACTTGGAGAAGGCAATGATGCCGGCCTTGGCGGCGGCGTAGTTGGCCTGGCCGGCGTTGCCGGTCACGCCGATCACCGAGGCGATATTGATGATGCGGCCCTTGCGCGCCTTCATCATGCCGCGGATGACCGCCTTGGAGGTGCGGTAGACGCTGGTCAGGTTGGTGTCGAGGATGGCCTGCCAGTCTTCGTCCTTCATCCGCAGCAACAGGTTGTCGCGGGTGATGCCGGCGTTGTTGACCAGGATGCTGATCGCACCGAATTCCTTGGCGATGCCGTCGAGCACGGCGTCCAGCGCGGCCGGGTCGGTCACGTTCAGCGCGCGGCCATGGCCGCCCACCGCCGCCAGGCGTTCGCCGATGGCCGTCGCGCCGGATTCGGTGGTGGCGGTGCCGATGACGGTCGCGCCCTGCGCGGCCAGTGCGTCGGCGATCGCCGCACCGATGCCACGGCTGGCGCCGGTGACCAGTGCGATTTCACCCTGAAGGGGCTTGCTCATGTTCAGTTTCCTCGAACGGGACCGACCCGCGGCGCCAGCCCGGGGGCTGGCACGTGACGGGCACGGTCGAAAGTCATCAGGCAGCCCAGGTCTCGCGGGCGGTCTCGAAGTCGGCGGGCGTGGACAGTGTGCGCGCATCCAGCGACTTGTCGATGCGTTTGATCAATCCGCTCAGCACCTTGCCGGGGCCGCACTCGGCCACGCGGGTGACGCCACGGGCGGCGAGCGCCTCCACGCAGCCGGTCCACTGCACCGGCAGGTACAGCTGCTGGACCAGAGCACTGCGGATGGCGTCGATGCCGTCATGGATGCGTGCGTCGACGTTCTGCACGACCGGCAGGCTGGGCACGCGCCAGTCCAGGCCGGCCATGGTCTCGGCCAGGCGATTGGCGGCTTCGCGCATCAGCGGGGTATGCGAAGGCACGCTGACGGCAAGCTTCACCGCCTTGCGCACGCCCTTTTCGGCCAGCAGGGCCAGCGCGCGGTCGACCGCCTCGGCGTCGCCGCCGATCACGATCTGGCCGGGCGAGTTGTAATTGGCCGGGACCACCACCTGGCTGCCCGAGGCCTGTTCACAGACCTCCTTGACCAGCGCATCCTCGGCGCCGAGCACGGCGGCCATGGCGCCGACGCCGGCCGGGGCGGCTTCCTGCATCAGCTGGCCGCGCAGGCGCACCAGGTGGGCGCCATCACGCAGCGACAGCGCGCCGGCGGCAACCAGCGCGGTGTATTCGCCCAGGCTGTGCCCGGCCAGCACCGCCGGCTGGACGCCGTGCACGGCCTTCCAGGCGCGCCACACGCCGATGCTGGCGGCCAGAAGCGCGGGCTGGGTGTATTCGGTGCGGTTCAGCATCTCTTCCGGGCCGCCCTGCGACAGCGCCCACAGGTCCACGCCGGCGCCGTCGGAGGCTTCGGTGAAGGCCTCGCGCACCTGCGGGTGCAGTTCGGCCAGTTCAGCCAGCATGCCCAGCGACTGCGAGCCCTGGCCGGGGAACACGAAAGCGAGATTGGAATCGGTCACGCGGAAATCCGCCTGCAAAAAACGAACGGCGAATGATAAGGGGGAAAAGCGCGCTTCGTCTGTACTGGCGCGTATTGACCAGGCCCCGGCAGGTGCCGACCATTGGTCGGCACGCCCTCAGACAAACAGCTGCAGGATGTCCAGATCGCCGTCGCTGAAGAAGTCGAAACAGATCGCCACCAGCATCAGCATGCCCAGCGTGGTGGCCCCGTGCACGACCAGGATGGCGTGCGCCAGCGCGCGCGCCGAACGCCCCATCTTCATGCTGTAGCGGGCCAGGCGCTGCAACCGACCCGACACCGCATGCGCATGCGCCAGGACCGGGGCGTCTTCGCCGTCCATGGCCGCCGCCATCAGCGCCTGCAGCCGCTCCGGGCGGTGTTCGTAGTACTTGGCCACGCCGTAGCCGAACATCAGCCAGTCGCGGGCCTGGGCCTGCGCCAGGTCCATCACTTCCAGCGGGTCTTCCTCGAAATCGATGAAGCCGATGGCCTGGCCATCCCAGGTCAGGTTGCGCGGCAGCGGTTGGCCGAAATAGGCGCCCCGGGCGTGGGCCACGACGATGGCCTGCATGGCGGCCGACACCAGCGCGTCGCGGCCGGCATCGTCGGCCTGGCGCAGGCACGTGTTGAAGGAGCGGCCGTTGTCGCCCAGGACCAGCGAGGCATGGCCGCTGCCGATCACGTGCGGCACGTTCACTCCCTGGGCCTGCAGTTCGGCCAGGCGCCGCGCTTCGGTCTCACGGGCGGCATCGCCGCCGCGATGCGGCGGTGGGCGCAGGGCGTCCAGCTGGAAACGGTTGGCCACGAACCTGAGCAGGCCCAGCGCGACCGCGCGGCTGCTCTCGCCGTACTGCTTCAGCCAGGCGCGCTGGCCTTCGATGACGATGGGTTCGACCATGACACATCTCCAGAAATGCAGAACGGCCCCATCGGGGCCGTTTCGTGTGAACCGATTAACGCATTAATAACGCAGCAGCGCCGAACCCCAGGTGAAGCCGCCACCGAAGGCTTCCAGCAGCAGCAGCTGGCCGCGCTGGACCCTGCCGGAGCGCACCGCGACGTCCAACGCCATGGGCACCGACGCCGACGAGGTGTTGCCGTGCCTGTCGACGGTGACCACGACCTGGTCCATCGACATGTCCAGGCGTTTGGCGGTGGCTTCGATGATGCGCAGGTTGGCCTGGTGCGGGATCAGCCAGTCCAGGTCGGCCTTGCTCAGGCCATTGGCATCGAGGGTTTCATCAACGACCGAGTCCAGCGCCTTGACCGCGTACTTGAACACGTCGTTGCCCTTCATCAGGATCGCGCCGCGGGCCTGCTCGCCTTCGCCGAAGCCGGCCGAGACGCCCACGGGATTCCACAGCAGTTCCTTCTTGCTGCCATCCGAATGCAGGTGGGTGCTGAGGATGCCGGTGTCTTCATCGGCCTTCAGCACCACCGCGCCCGCGCCATCGCCGAACAGCACGCAGGTGGTGCGGTCGTTCCAGTCGACGATGCGGGTGAGGGTTTCCGCACCGATGACCAGCACATGGCGGGCATCACCGGAACGGATGAATTTGTCGGCCACGCCCAGCGCGAACACGAAGCCCGAACAGGCAGCGTTGACGTCGAAGGCAGGGCAGCCGCTCGCACCGAGCTTGGCCTGGATCAGGCACGCGGTGGAGGGAAAGATCAGATCGGGGGTGGTGGTACCCACCACGATCATGTCGAGCTGGGACGCATCGATACCGGCCGCTTCCAGCGCACGCACCGCGGCGTGGTAGCCGAGGTCGCTGGTGGTTTCCGTATCGGCGGCAATGTGCCGCTCACGGATGCCGGTACGCGTCTGGATCCACTCATCGCTGGTGTCGACCATTTTCTCCAGATCCTGGTTGGTCAACACTTTTTCGGGCAAATAACTACCAGTGCCCGCGATCCTCGAGTAGATCCGCTTGCTCATTGCATTTCCTGTAAAAGGTAAAGGCCGCTGTCCGGCGGACAGCGGCCCTCACGAATCAATCTTCTTCGACGGCCGAGTTCGACTTGGTCGCGATCACCTTCTTGCCACGGTAGAAACCGTCGGCGGTGATGTGGTGACGCAGATGCACTTCACCGGTGGTCGGATCGGTGGACAGCTGCTTGGCGCTCAGGGCGTCATGCGAACGGCGCTGGCCGCGGCGGGACGGGGTAACACGGGATTTCTGCACAGCCATGGGATTGCTCCAAACTCGGTTCGATTTGCTTCGTCGTATCGTCGCGCAGGACGCCAGCGCCCAGCACATTCTTCGCTTTCGCCGCAGCCGCCGACGACAATCCGGCTGCTATTGTTTCTTCAACGCCGCCAATGCCGCGAACGGATTGGCCTTGCTCTGTTCTTCTTCGGTCGGTGCCCAGTCCCGGTTCACCGCCTCGCCCTCGGGCGACAGCGGTACCACGGGGACGGCCAGGACCAGTTCGTCCTCGACCAGGTCCAGCGGACGCAGGTTGCCGTGTTCGGGCACCAGCATCGCCTCGTACTCCTCCGGCAGCGCGGACTCTTCGTCTTCGCTGCGGATCAGGCCGAGACGCTGCTTCACCGACACCGGCAGCAGGAAGCGCTGCAGGCTGCGCTGACAGATCAGCGGCAGCGCGGTTTCGATGGACAGGTCCACATAGGATACCTTCAGCACCTCGTCGTGACCGAACTCCAGCGCAAAGCTGCACTTTCCTTCGGTATCGGCAACAAGGCCCTGCAGGCGGGTCATTTCAGCCAGTTCTACCTGACCGTCGAAGCACCTTCGTGCTGCGACCATGCGCCAGGCATCCAGCGTTTCGGGCACGTTCGCGGACATAAGCCGCTGAATGTTAAGGACGCTTTGGGCCGTTGTCAAATGCCTCCGCCCCAAGGCGCACGCCCGGTGCGGTAGAGTGCGCCCCACTCCCTGCTGCCCGGTATTGTCGCATGCTTCCCCTGCTGCTGGCGTCCACCTCCCGCTATCGCCGTGAACTGCTGGAACGGCTGGGCCTGCCGCTGGAGACGGCGCGGCCGGACGTGGACGAGTCCCCTGCTCCCGGCGAGGCGCCGCGCGCCCTGGCAGTGCGGCTGGCGCGAGCCAAGGCGGCCGAGGTGGCCGCGCGTCATCCGGGCCGCTGGGTGATCGGTTCGGATCAGGTCGCGGACCTGAATGGAACCCCGCTGGGCAAGCCCGGCGATGTCGCCGGCGCCGAGGCCCAGCTGGCCGCCATGTCGGGCCAGACCGTGGCCTTCCACACCGCGATCTGCCTGGTCCGCGACCAGCACGTGCTGGAGGCCTGCGACCTGACCCAGGTCCGGTTCCGCGCCCTGGACCGCGATGAGATCGCCCGCTATGTCGCTGCTGAACGACCGCTGGACTGCGCCGGCAGCTTCAAGTGTGAGGGGCTGGGGATCACCCTGTTCGAGGCAATCGAGAACCGCGATCCCACCGCGCTGATCGGCCTGCCGCTGATCGCGCTGGCCGGGCTGCTGCGCGAGGCCGGCTACCGGCTGCCCTGAGCCGGGCGACGCCGCCGGCTCAGCGGGACGGGACGGTGAACGCCTGTTCCTGCCACTGCTCCACGCTGCCGTCGTTGCCGTACAGCGTCATGCCCAACCAGTGTCGGCCCGGTGCGAGTGCGCGGGTGTCGAGCGTGGCATCGAAGGCCACGTGCGGATGCTGCGGATCGGTGGAGATCTTCCACGCGGGGGTGATGTCGTAGGCACGCCCGTAGGCGGCATCGCCCACCGGCGTGCCGTCGATCAACAGCTCGACCCGCGACAGCCCCACCCCGTCCTTGAATGCCCAGCCGCGCACGTCCATGCGCTCGCCGACGCGGGCGTCCTGCACCGGCGTGTCGATCCAGGCCATAGCCGGGGTAACGCAGGGGCCGTCGACGCGCTGCGCGGGCAGCTTGAACAACAGGAAGCGCTGGTAGCCGTGGTCCTGGCTGACCACGCGCGGCGGCGGCAACGGACCGACCTGCCGGCAGATGTCGTGGTAACGCTCGAGCAGGTCGCGGTAGCGCTGGTCGCTGGGCGACAGCACCAGCAGCATCGGCGCATCGCGCTGCCCATCGTGCAGCAATCCCCACAGTCCGAGCTGCGCGGTGCGACCGTGCTTGTCGTTGAGGGGGTGGCGCAGCACTTCGATGCGCGGATCGCGCAGCTGGAAGCCGAGCTCCGCCCCCACCTTGAAGTTCCCCGCCAGCACCCGCGTGCCTTCCGGCATGCCGGCCAGTTCCGCACGCACTTCATCGGCCAGTGGTGCCCAGCCGGCGAAGTTGCGTGGGTAATACTTGTCGCCCGCCAGCTGCGCGCGCAGGCTCGGACTGGAGGCCATCAGGTAATAGCCGAAGGCCAGTGCCAGTCCCGTGCCGGCCAGCCACCAGCCGGTGCGGCGCAGCCAGCGCGGCCAGCCGTTGAGCACGACCGGCACCGCCACCAGCAGGGCCAGGTAGCCCGGCAGCGGCCAGTGGAAACTGATGCGTTCGACGTCGGTGAAGAAGCCCAGCGCGAAGATCGCCAGCGTGGACACCGCCCCGACCAGGCCGAAGTAGCGCCACTGCTCGCGGGCACCGCCGCCCGGACGGGTACCGGCCAGCGCCACTTTCCACATCGCCACGCACAGGATCGGCGTGACCAGCATCGGCTGGATCACCAGGAACCACAGGCCACTCCATTGGAAGGCCCACGGATGCCGTTCCACCACCTGGAATTTCAGCCCGGCGTCCTGGTTGTCGGCATTCCAGGCCAGCAGCGGCAACCAGGCCATCACGCCCACCGCCAGTGCCACCCACACGCGTGGATCACGCAGGCTGCGCCGCCCCTGCGGCAGCAACAGCAGGGCGATGAAGCCGACCACGATCACGCCGATGAAGCGGTAATGGCTCAGCGCACCGATCGCCAGGCCCAGCGACAACTTCACCGCTGCGGCAGCGTCGACGTTGCGCAACAGGCGCGCGCCGGCATCCAGGCACAGCACGGCGGCCAAGGCCATCGGCACATCGGGCACGGCCAGCATGCCCAGCGTGGCCGACAACGGCATCAGCAGGGTCAGGCTGCCGGCCTGCCAGCCGGCCACCGCGCCGAACCAGCGCGTGGCGATGCGCGATACCAGCCATGGCAGGGTGGCGCCGATCGCCAGGAACGGCAGGCGCAGTGCCAGCACGTGGTTGCCGCCCAGCTCCACGCCGAGCCGGGCCAGCCAGGCGGTCAGTCCAGGAAGATCCGAATAGGCCGCGGCCAGGTGCTGGCCTTCCTGCCAGTAAAACGCTTCGTCCACGAACAGGGGCAGACGCGCAGCCACCACCAGCTTGACCGCGGTGATGAGCGTCCACAACATCAGAAATATCGTGCGTGCGCGTTGTTCGCCCTGCATTGCTCTATAGAATCGAAGGAATCATCGAGACGAGACGGACATGGAAAATTCGCCCCGCGTGCCCGCCATGCTACCCGAAGAACTGCGACAGGCTTTGCAGAATGCCCAGCAACAGGTCAACGGACTGGTGCTCGGCAAGGCCCATGAAGTCCGCCTGGCGTTCGTTGCGCTGCTCTCCGGCGGCCACCTGCTGATCGAAGACCTGCCCGGCCTGGGCAAGACCACGCTCGCCCACGCGCTGGCATCCAGCCTGGGGCTCGGCTTCCAGCGCGTGCAGTTCACCTCGGATCTGTTGCCGGCAGATGTGCTCGGCGTCTCGGTTTACGAAGCGAGCAGCCGACAGTTCCAGTTCCATCCCGGCCCGGTCTTCACCCACGTGCTGCTGGCCGATGAAATCAACCGCGCTCCGCCGCGCACGCAGAGCGCGCTGCTGGAAGCGATGGCCGAACAGCAGGTCACCCTGGACGGAGTGACCCATCCCCTGCCGGATCCGTTCTTCGTCATCGCCACGCAGAACCCGGTGGACCTGTCCGGCACCTTCCCCCTGCCCGATTCGCAGCTGGACCGGTTCCTGCTGCGGCTGGCGCTGGGTTACCCGAACCCGGAATCCGAACGCGAGCTGCTGCGCGGCACCGATCGCCGCCACCTGATCGCGCAGGCCACCGCGTGCCTGGACGATCACCAGGTGCGCGCGCTGCGCGATGCCGTCAACCAGGTGCACGCCAGCGAAGCGCTCATCCAGTACGTGCAATCGCTGCTGGCGCGCAGCCGCCAGCACGCCGGGGTGCGGGTGGGATTGTCGCCGCGTGCCGGCCTGGCGCTGCTGCGCGCGGCCAAGGCGCACGCGCTGCTGCTGGGCCGCGGCCATGTAGTACCCGAAGACATACAGACCCTGTTCGTGGCGGTAGCCGGGCACCGCCTGGTGCCCGAGGCCGAAGCCAGCAGCGGGCCGGCGCTGGCCCGCGCGATCCTGCAGACGGTTGCGGTGGACTGAGTGCGCAGCGGCTGGGGAGACCGCCTGAAGCACACGCTTGCGGCCAGTGGCCGGGCCTTTACGCGGCCGCGGCAACCAGAAAGCCTGCCGCAGCGGTTGGCCCGACGCCGCATCTACGTGCTGCCGACCCGCTTCGGCATGTTCGTCACCGTGTTGCTGGTGGTGATGCTGCTGGGTGCGCTGAACTACAACAACAATCCCGCGCTGCTGCTGGCGCTGCTGCTGGCAACGGTGGCGATCGCCAGCACTTTCAGCGCGCACCTGCAGTTGTCCGGACTGCAGGTCGATGCCGTGTCCGCCGAGCCGGTGGTAGCCGGGGCAACGATGCGCCTGCGCATCAACCTCTCGCGCGCCGATATGCGCGTGCGCCGTGGCCTGGCGGTGTCGCTTGGCGATGTCGTGGCCCATGGACACCTGGTCGATACCGACCGGATCGAAGTCGACCTGCCGCTGCCCACCGAGCGCCGCGGCTGGATGGACCTGGACCGCATCCGGCTGTCCACGACGCAACCGTTGGGACTGGTGCGGGCGTGGTCGTGGGTGTGGCCGGACGCACCGCTGCTGGTCTACGCCGCGCCCGAACCGCAGGCACCGCCGCTGCCCGAAGGCGATGGCGACCCCCTGCACACCCGCGTGCATGCCAGCGGCGACGAGCTGCACCAGCTGCGGCCCTACCGTGCCGGCGATGCGCCGCGCAGCATTTCCTGGAAGCATTCGGCGCGCCGCGACACGCTGCTGGTCCGCGAGTATGAGAAGCCGGTCGGCGTGGACATCCTGCTCGACTGGCGGCAGCTGGCACCGCTCCCGGGCGAAGCGCGCATCGCGCGGCTGGCGCGCTGGGTCGACCTGGCCGAGCGCGAAGGCCGCCGCTACACGTTGCACCTGCCGGGACAACCGGTGCTGGGCCCGTCCCAGGGCAGCAGCCACCACCACCTCTGCCAACGCGCCTTGGCGCTGATGCCGCATGGCTGACCTTCCCACCGCCCTGCTTTCCCCTGTGGCCCGCCGCTGGACGCTGGCCAGCGGCGCGCTGGCGCTGCTGCCGCTGCTGCTGCAGCTGCCGCCACTGCTGGCAGGCGTGTTCGCGCTGGTCGCGGTGCTCACCGCGCTCGCCTCCGGCC
>NZ_CAUQPH010000091.1:0-14984 GCF_963519925.1 uncultured Stenotrophomonas sp.
CCGTTGCCGCGGTCGCGGGGGGCCGCGCGGCGGGCAGGGCGCCCGGTGGGCGCGGTCGGGGAGGGCGGTGGCGAAGAGGGCATCGGGACGTCGACGCGGGCGCGAAGTAATTGAGAATCAATATTATTTGACCTGGGCCGGTGTGTCGAATCCCTCGATCGAGGGATGCGCGGGGCGCGCACGTGTGCTGTGCAACGTTATAAACAACGTAATAGTCTCCCCGGCCCACCGCGAAGTAGGCTGTGTCGCATTGCACAGGAGCCGTTGAATGGGCCACGACCACGATCACCTGCCCAGCGAGATCCGCCACGAGAAGCCGTTGTGGTGGGCGCTGGGCCTGACCACGACCTTCCTCCTCGTCGAGGTGGTGGGCGCGTTCTGGACCAACAGCCTGGCGCTGTTGTCCGACGCGGCGCACATGGCCACCGACACGCTGGCACTGATGATCGCGCTGGTGGCGGTGCGCCTGAGCCGGCGCCCGCCCGATGCGCGCCGCACGTACGGCTATGCGCGGCTGGAAGCACTCGGCGCGATGGTCAACGGCGGCCTGCTGTTCGTGGTAGCCGGCTACATCCTGTGGGAAGCGGTGGCACGGTTCCGCCAACCGCAGGAGATCGCGTCCACCGGCATGCTGGTGATCGCGGCCTTCGGGCTGCTGATCAACCTGGTCTCGATGCGCCTGCTGCGCGCCGGCAGCGGTGAAAGCCTGAACGTCAAAGGCGCCTATCTGGAAGTGTGGGCGGACATGCTGGGTTCGGTGGCGGTGATCGTCGGCGCGCTGCTGATCCGCTGGACCGGCTGGAAACTGATCGATCCGATCCTGGCGGTCTTGATCGGGCTGTGGGTGCTGCCGCGCACCTGGGTGCTGATGCGCGAGGCGATCAACGTGCTGCTGGAAGGCGTGCCCAAGGGCATCCAGGTGGATGCGGTGCGCGCGCGGCTGTGTGCGCACGAGGGCGTGCGGGACGTGCACGACCTGCACGTGTGGGCGCTGGCCTCCAGCACGCCGGCATTGACCGCGCACGTGGTGGTCGACGAGGGCGTTGATGCCGACGGCCTGCGGCGCCGGCTGGGTTCTGCGCTGCACGAGGACTTCGGCATCGACCATGTGACCCTGCAGATCGAGGCAGACCACTGCGGCGATGACTGCGGGGACGGCACGCCCGCTGCGCACGGCGACGCCGATCACGAGCACGGCCATGATGCGCAGGGCCACCATGGCCATCCGCATCCCTGAACCGACCGGGGCAGGGCAGGGTCGCCGGGGTTGCCGCTACAATGTCGGCCTGCCTTGCCATCCCTCGGAGAAACCGCAGTGACCCGGAAACTCGTACTGTTGCGCCACGGCCAGAGCCAGTGGAACCTGGACAACCGCTTCACCGGTTGGGTGGACGTGGAGCTGACCGAGCAGGGCCGCCGCGAAGCCGCTGCCGCCGGCCGCCTGATGCGCGAGGAAGGGCTGCAGTTCGACGTGGCGCACACCTCGGTTCTCAAGCGCGCCATCCACACCCTCCAGGGGGCCCTGGCCGAGCTGGACCAGGACTGGCTGCCGGTGAGCAAGAGCTGGCGCCTGAACGAGCGACACTATGGTGGACTGCAGGGCCTGGACAAGGCTGAAACCGCTGCGAAGCATGGCGAAGACCAGGTCAAGATCTGGCGCCGCTCCTACGACATTCCGCCGCCGGCGATGGACCGCGAAGATCCGGGCCATCCGATCCACGACCGCCGTTATGCCGGCCTGGACCGCAACGCGCTGCCGGGCACCGAATCGCTGGCGACCACGCTGGAGCGCGTTCTGCCGTACTGGTTCGATGCCATCGCCCCGCAACTGAAGGACGGCAAGACCGTGCTGGTCACCGCCCACGGCAACTCGCTGCGCGCGCTGTACAAGTACCTCAACAACGTCTCGCAGGAAGCCATCCTGGAGCTCAACATCCCGACCGGCATTCCGCTGCTGTTCGAGCTCAACGAGGACCTCACCGTGCAGTCGTTCCGTTACCTGGGCGATCCGGAAGCGGCACGCAAGGCCGCCGAAGCGGTAGCGAACCAGGGCAAGGCGCGCTGAGGCGAACGCGGGTGTGCCGGCCTTTGGCCGGTACGTTTGCTGCGTTTGGGGGTCAGGCGTTACCGGACGTGGAACCTTTCACGGCGGTCGTTCGGGAACCGACCCTACCCGCCCCGCGTAGCGCGCGGGGACACGCCACGCTTGGCCGGCTTGCCGTGCCGCGTGGGGACGCACCGCATGCCGCGCAGGGACACGACGCGCGTGTCCAACGTACACCTGGCCGACGCCTGTGACCTTTGGCCGGTCCGTCACCGTTGCTACCGCGCTACGCTCGTGGATTGCCCACCATCCGGGCAATGCATCCCTGTAGCCGGAGAGTCGAATGACGTTTTCCAAGCTGGCCCCGCTGGGCCTGACCGTTGCCATCGCCATGTCGCTGGCGGCCTGCAACAAGACCGAGACCCCCGCGGCCGCCACCGCCGAGGCCGACGCCGCCAAGCCGGCGTTCGACCTGTCGCAGATCAAGACCCCGCTGATCTCGCTCAACAGCGCTGACCTGGATCCCGCCGTCGCCGCGTGTACCGACCTCAACGGCTTCGTCAACAGCAAGTGGCTGAAGGCCAACCCGGTGCCGAACGACCAGACCACCTGGGGCAGCTTCGAGATCCTGCGCGAGCGCTCGCTGGAAGTGCAGCACGCGCTGGTCCAGCAGGCGGCCGCCAGCCAGGCCAAGGCCGGCTCGGTGGAAGCCAAGATCGGCGACATCTGGAAGACCGGTTCGGACGAAGCGAAGATCGAAGCGGCCGGTATCGCCCCGCTGCAGCCGCAGCTGGACAGGATCGCCGCGCTCAATGACACCGCCGCCATCACCCAGTACCTGCGCGACAGCCAGGCGCAGGGCCAGGGCGTGCTGTTCTCGCTGTTCGCCAATGCCGACTACAAGGATTCGGGCAACGTCATCGCCTACGTCGGCCAGGGCGGCCTCGGCCTGCCGGAGAAGGGCTACTACTTCGACGCATCGCAGGCCAAGATCCGCGACGCCTACGTGGCCTACATCGCCCAGGCGCTGACCCTGTCCGGTGTCGATGCCGCCCAGGCCAAGACCCAGGCCCAGGCCGTGATGGACTTCGAAACCCGCCTGGCCAAGGCCTCGCTGTCGCGCATCGAACTGCGCGACCCGTCCAAGCGCTACAACCCGCTCAGCGCCGCTGAAGCGGACAAGCTGACCCCGAACTTCAGCTGGACCGCGTTGTTCGACACCCTGAAGGTGCCGGCCGCGCAGAAGTTCTCGCTGGCCCAGCCGGGCTTCTTCAGCGAAGTGGACAAGATGCTGGTCGACGTGCCGGCCTCCACCTGGCAGGCCTACCTGCGCTTCCACACCGTCGATGACGCTGCGCCGTACCTGAGCAGCGCCTTCGAAAAGGCCAACTTCGACTTCTACGGCACCACGCTGCGTGGGCAGAAGGAAATGCAGCCGCGCTGGAAGCGCGTGCTGGAATCGGTGAACACCTCGATCGGCGAAGGCCTCGGCCAGCTGTACGTGGATGCGGTGTTCCCGGCCGAGTCCAAGGAGCAGATGCAGCACCTGGTGGAGAATCTCTCGGTGGCGCTGAAGGCGCGCCTGGAGAAGCTGGAATGGATGGGCGAAGACACCCGCAAGAAGGCACTGGAGAAGTGGGCCAGCTTCACCCCGAAGATCGGCTACCCGGACAAGTGGCGCGACTGGTCGGGCTTTGAAACCAATGCCGACAGCTACCTGGGCAACATGCAGGCCGCGCGCGCGTTCAATTACCGCTACATGCTCAACAAGATCGGCAAGCCGGTCGACAAGACCGAGTGGGGCATGACCCCGCAGACCGTCAACGCCTACTACAACGCGACCAAGAACGAGATCGTGTTCCCGGCGGCGATCCTGCAGGCGCCGTTCTTCGACGCCAAGGCCGATCCGGCGCTGAACTACGGCGGCATCGGCGCGGTCATCGGCCACGAGATGATGCACGGCTATGACGATTCGGGCAGCCAGTTCGCCGCCAACGGCAACTTCGACAACTGGTGGACCGACGCCGACCGCAAGGCCTTCACCGGCCGCACCGACCAGCTGGTGGCGCAGTTCGACGGCTATGAATCGCTGCCGGGCGTCAACGTGAAGGGCAAGCTGACCCTGGGCGAGAACATCGGCGACCTCGGTGGCCTGACCGTGGCCTACGACGCGCTGCAGATGGCGTTGAAGGAAAACCCGAAGGCCAACGTGGCCGTCGACGGCCACAGCCAGGACCAGCGCTTCTTCATGAACTGGGCCACGGTGTGGCGTCGCAACTTCACCGATGGCGAGCTGCGCGTGCGCCTGAACACCGACCCGCATGCACCGGCGAACTTCCGTGCCAACGGCGCGCCGTCGAACATGCCGGCGTTCGCGCAGGCGTTCGAATGCAAGCCGGGCGACGCGATGGTGCGCGCGGACGACAAGCGCGTGGTGATCTGGTAATCCAAGGGGCCCGGCAATGCCGGGCCCTTTTTTGTACAAGCGGCGTCCGAGGTAGAGCGGACTGTTAGTCCGCTGCTGTCCGCGCTCGGGTCCGGTCCGCGTGGCCGACTAACAGTCGGCTCTACCTTCGGCTCTGCCTTCGCGGGGGCGGTCAGCCCGGCGTCAGCGTGGTCAACAACGCCTTGGCCGCGTTGAAGCGGTCTTCGGGCAATGGCAGCGGCACCTTGATGCGCAGCTTGTCCGGGCCGTCCATCATGTACAGCTTGGGCTGCTTCTGGATCATCTGGATCACCGCCATCGGGTCGATGCGTGGCTGCGCCTCGAACACGATGCGGCCACCACTCTCGCCCAGCTCCAGCTTGCGGATGCCCAGTGCATTGCACTGCAGCTTCAGCTCGGCCACCGCGAACAGGTGCTTGGCCGCATCCGGCAGCAACCCGAAGCGATCGATCATCTCCACCTGCAGCTCGCGCAGCTCGGCGCTGTCGCGCGCGCTGCTGATGCGCTTGTACAGGGTCAGGCGGGTGTGGACGTCGGGCAGGTAGTCGTCCGGGATCAACGCCGGTACATGCAGCTCCACCTCGGCGCCGCGAATCTCTTCGCCGGCATCCAGGTCGGGCAGCTTGCCCAGCCGGATGCTGCGCACCGCGCGTTCCAGCAGTTCGGTGTACAGGCTGAAGCCCACCTCGGCCATCTGCCCGCTCTGGTCCTCGCCCAGCAGTTCGCCGGCACCGCGGATTTCCAGGTCGTGGGTAGCCAGGGTGAAGCCGGCGCCGAGCTCGTCCATGGAGGCGATCGCTTCCAGGCGCTTCTCCGCATCCGGCGTCATCGCGCGCCTGTCCGGCACCACCAGGTAGGCGTATGCGCGGTGGTGCGAACGACCGACGCGGCCGCGCAGCTGGTGCAGCTGGGCCAGGCCGAAGCGGTCGGCGCGGTTGATGATGATGGTGTTGGCGTTGGGGATGTCGATGCCCGATTCGATGATCGTGGTCGACAGCAGCACGTTGTAGCGCTGCTTCTGGAAGTCCAGCATCACCCGCTCCAGCTCGCGCTCGGGCATCTGTCCATGGGCGATGCCGATGCGCGCCTCCGGGACCAGCTCGGCCAGGTCGCGCTGCATGCGGCCGATGCTTTCCACGTCGTTGTGCAGGAAATACAGCTGGCCACCGCGCGCCAGTTCGCGCTGGAACGCTTCGCGCAGCAGCGCGTTGTCCCAGGCGGTGATGAAGGTCTGTACCGCCAGCCGGTTCGGCGGCGGGGTGGCGATGATGGACAGGTCGCGCAGCCCGGCCATGGCCATGTTGAGCGTGCGCGGGATCGGCGTGGCGGTCAGGGTCAGCAGGTGCACGTTGGCGCGCATGGCCTTCAGCGCTTCCTTCTGGCGCACGCCGAAACGCTGCTCCTCGTCCACCACCACCAGGCCCAGGTCCTTGAACTTCACGTCCGGCTGCAGCAGGCGGTGGGTGCCGATGATCACGTCGATGGTGCCGGCGGCGACCTTCTCCAGCTCGGCCTTGATCTCCTTGGTGCTCTTGAAGCGCGACAGCACTTCCACCCGCAGCGGCCAGTCGGCGAAGCGGTCGCGGAAATTGCGGTAGTGCTGTTCCGCCAGCAGCGTGGTCGGCACCAGCACCGCCACCTGTTTGCCGGCACTGGCCGCGGCAAACGCGGCGCGCACCGCCACCTCGGTCTTGCCGAAGCCGACGTCGCCGCAGACCACGCGGTCCATCGGCTGGCTGCTGGCCAGGTCGCGCAGGGTCGCTTCGATCGCGGCGATCTGGTCCGGGGTTTCCTCGAACGGAAAGCGGGCCGCGAACGGCTCGTACATCGCGCGGTCCACGTGCAGCGCCAGACCGGCGCGCGCGCGTCGGCGGGCCTGGATTTCCAGCAGCTCGGCGGCCACGTCGCGAACCTTTTCAGCGGCCTTGCGTTTGGCCTTGCTCCACTGCTCGCCGCCCAGCGAATGCAGCGGGGCGGTTTCCGGCGAGGCACCGGAATAGCGGCTGATCAGGTGCAGCTGGGCCACCGGCACGTACAGCCGGTCGCCCTTGGCGTATTCGATTTCCAGGAACTCGCCCGGCATGCCGCCGGCGTCGAGCACGATCAGCCCGCGGTAACGGCCCACGCCATGGTCTTCATGGACGATGGGTGCGCCTTCGGTCAATTCACCCAGGTCACGGATGATCGCTTCAGGCTCGCGCCCGACCCGTCGGCTGCGCCGGGTGGTACCGGCACGCTCGGGGAACAGCTGGCGCTCGGTCAGTACCGCCAGCGCGGGCGTGTCCAGCGCGAAGCCGTCTTCCAGCGGTGCCACGGTGATCGCAAAGCGCGGCGCGTCGTCGGCCAGGAAGGTGGGCAGGTCGCTCACCACCGGCGGCTTCAGCTCGGCCGCCTGCAGCACTTCCAGCAACGCTTCGCGGCGGCCCGGCGAGTCGGCGGCGATCAGCACGCGACCGGGGTAGTGGCCGATGAACGATTTCAGCGCTTCGCCGGCGGGGGCGTCGCGTGCGGCCACCGGCAACGGCGGCAGCGGCTGGTCGCCGAGCGGCGTGGCCTCGTCGATGCGCGCGTGGTCGGCGCCCCACACTTCGACGCGCGGCAGGGTGTTCAGGCGCGCGTTGAGCGCCTCGGGGCTCAGATACAGCTCGGTGGGCGCCAGCAGCGGGCGCTCCACGTCGTGCCGGCGTTGTTCGTAGCGGTTCTGGGTCTGCGCCCAGAACGAGGCCGCCGCTTCGCCCACGCCGTTGGCGATCACCGGCAGCGCATTCGGCTGCAGGTAGTCGAACAGGGTTGCGGTCTGGTCGAAGAACAGCGGCAGGTAGTACTCCACGCCCGCCGGTGCGAGGCCGGACTTGAGATCCTGGTACAGCGCGCTGCGCCGGGTATCCACGTCGAAGCGTTCGCGCAGGGTGGCCAGCACGCGCGACACGCTCAGCTCGTCCAGCGGCACTTCGCGGCCGGGCAGCATGCGCACGGCGTCGACCTTGTCCAGCGAGCGCTGGCTTTCCGGGTCGAAGGCGCGGATCGAATCGATGTCTTCGTCGAGCAGCTCGATCCGCAGCGGCGCGTCGGCGCCCATCGGGAATACATCGAGCAGGCCGCCGCGGACGGCGAAATCGCCCGGGTCCATCACCTGCGGCACGTTGCGGTAGGCCGCCGCTTCCAGCCGGCGCTTTTCAGCGTCCAGGTCCAGGCGCTGGCCGACCTTCAGGTCGAAACTGCCGCCGATGATGTACTTGAGCGGGGCCAGCTGCTGCAGCACGGTCTGCACCGGCACCACCACGATGCCACGGCGCAGCGTGGGCAGCTGGTGCAGTGCGGCCAGGCGCTGCGAAATGATGTCAGGGTGCGGACTGAAGGCGTCGTAGGGCAGCGTTTCCCAATCCGGGAAGGCCACCACCGGCAGGTCCGACGCGCTGCCAAGCAGGGTGCGCAGGTCGGACTCGATCTGGTTGGCGCCATGGTTGTCGCGCGCGATGACCAGCAGCGGCCCGTCATGCACATCAGCGGCACGGGCGATGTACCACGCCAGTGCCGTTGGCGATGCGGGAGCGCGCCACCAGGCGCGGAGCTGGCCCGAACGGGGCAGCGGCGGAGCGGGATAGGAAGTGCGTGACATGAGCCGCCGATTTTAGCAGACGGCCATGTGATGGCTGCCTAGTTCTCGAGCTCCAGCACCATCCGCACCAGGCCCGGGGTTTCCTTCGGGTGGGGCACCTGCTTGAAGCCGAGCGATGCGGCCAGCTGCTTCATCGGCTCGTTCTCTTCCAGCACGTCGCCGTAGAGCCGATCGAGGTACTTGCCGCGCGCCCACTTCACCAGCTTGCGCATCAACTGCCGGCCCAGGCCCTGGCCGATCAGGAAGCGACTGATCAGGATGGCGTATTCCGCCTCGCGGGTGCCGGGCACGATCGACGCGCGGGCCAGTGCGCCCACGACCGCTTCACCGGCCGGCAGCGATTCGGCCGCGACCAGGGTGATCTCGAGCTTGAGGTTGGGGTGGGTCAGGCGCTGCACCGACTCGTCGGACAGTTCGCTGACCGAGTGCAGCATGCGATCGCGGATTTCTTCCGGCCCGAACAGGCTGAAGGCGCCCTTCAGCGGTTCGCCGTCTTCGGGGCGGATCGGGCGGATCAGCAGTTCATGGCCGCTGGGAGCCTTGAAGATTTCGTGCCAGGGCGGCATGCGGTTACGGGTAGCCATACCGGTGGTTCCTTGGTGGTCTTCAGATTCTCGCATCCCCGGGGTCGCGTTCCGTGAACGGAACGCTCACGCCCGTCATTCTGCCTGCTTGAGCCACTGCAGGCGGGTAGAGGCACCGGCTTCGCCCAGGTGCTGCTTCAGTGCCGGCATGGCCGGAGCCAGCACCTGGTCGAATTGCCACGGCGGATTGAGCAAAAGCATGCCGCTGCCGTTCAGCCTGAGGGGAGAGTCGTCCGGCCGCACCAGTAGTTCTACTGTAAGCACCGACTTCACCGGCAGGGCGCAGGCCTTGCGCAGGAAGTGCAGGATGGTGCGGCGCTGCTTGATCGGGAACCAGATCGCGAAGCTGGCCTGCGGCCAGCGGCCCAGGATCTCGGTGACCGAGGCGAGGATGCGCTGGTACTCGGCATCCTGGCCTTCGTAGGGCGGGTCGATCAGGACCAGGCCGCGACCGATCTTCACCCCGTTGGCCTTGGGCGGCAGCAGCGCCTTGTTCTGCGCGTAGCCGTCGGCGTGCAGCACCGCCACCCGGGTGTCGTGGGCGAACAGCGCCTTCAGCGCCGCCGCCTCGGCGTCCTGCAGCTCGCATACCGCCATGCGGTCCTGCTCGCGCATGGCCTGGGCGCTGAGCAGCGGCGAGCCGGGGTAGCTGATCATCGCCCCGACCGGGTTGTCGGCCTGCACCGCCTTGAGGTAGCGCTCCACCACGGCGGGCAGGGTCGGCTGGGCCATCAGCCGCATCACGCCGTCTTCGGCTTCCAGGGTCTTGCGGCTTTCTTCGCTGGCCAGCAGGTACCGGCCGGCGCCGCCATGGGTGTCCAGCACGAAGAACGGGCTGTCCTTGCGCTTGAAGCTGTCGAGCAGGGCAAGCTGGACGATGTGCTTGAGCACATCGGCGTGGTTGCCGGCATGGAAGGCGTGGTGGTAATTCATCGGCGCAGTGTACGGGGCGGCGGCCCCAGCGGCTATGCTGCGCGCATGAACCGCCCCCTGCACACCGTCCTGGTCGTCGAAGACGAAACCGCCATCGCCGACACCGTGCTCTACGCGCTGCGCAGCGAGGGCTACGGCGCCCAGCACTGCCTGCTGGGCGCGCAGGCGCTGCAGCAGCTGCGCCAGGCACCGGTCGACGTGGTGGTGCTGGACGTGGGCCTGCCGGACATGAGCGGCTTCGACGTGTGCCGCACCCTGCGCACCTTCAGCCAGGTGCCGGTGATCTTCCTCACCGCGCGCAATGACGAGTTCGACCGGGTCCTGGGCCTGGAGCTGGGTGCCGACGACTACATGGCCAAGCCGTTCTCGCCGCGCGAGCTGGTGGCGCGGGTGCGGGCCCGGCTGCGCCGCAGCGGCCCGGCGGTGGAGGACGGAACCGCAGGCTGGCAGGCGCACGGGCGCTTCTCCATCGACCGCGAAGGACGCCGCATCCGCTTCGACGGCCAGGCGCTGGAGCTGACCCGCTACGAATATGCGCTGCTGGCGGCATTGTTGCAGCGGCCCGGCGCGATCCTGAGCCGCGCGCAGTTGATGGACCGGGGCTGGGACAGCGCGGCCGACAGCGCCGACCGCACCATCGATACCCACGTGAAGACCCTGCGCGCCAAGCTGCGCGCGGCGGGCGCCGACACCGACCCGATCCGCACCCATCGCGGCGTGGGTTACGCGCTGGAGGTGTAGGGTGCGGCTGGGCCTGAAACTGTTCCTGGGCTTCTTCCTGATCGTGGGCATCGCCGCGTTCTTCGTGATGCGCGTGTTCGTCAATGAAGTGAAACCCGGGGTCCGCCAGGCCATGGAGGCGACCCTGGTCGATGCAGCCAACGTGCTGGCGGAAATGGCCGCTGCCGACCTGAAGGCCGGCCACATCCGCAACGGCGCGTTCGTGGCCAACCTGGCCCGCGCGCAGCGCCGCGATCCCAAGGCGATGGTGTGGCGCTTTCCCAAACGCAGCCTGGACTACCGCGTGACCATCACCGACGCGCGCGGGATCGTGGTGTACGACTCCACCGGCCGCGACATCGGTCGCGACAACTCGCGCTGGAACGATGTCTACCGCACCCTGCGCGGCGAGTACGGGGCGCGCTCCAGTCCGGAAACGCCCGGCGACGAGGTGCATTCGGTGATGCACGTGGCCGCGCCGATCCATGACCCGGCCGATCCCTCCCGTCTGATCGGCGTGCTCAGCCTGGCCCAGCCCAATCGCAGCATCGACCCGTTCATCGCCGCCAGCCAGCGCGCCATCCTGCAGCGCGGGGCGTGGCTGATCGGGTTGTCGGCGCTGGTCGGATTGTTGATGACCGGCTGGTTGATGCATGGGGTCAATCGGCTCAACCGCTATGCCAAGGCGGTCAGTGCCGGCGAACCGGTGCCGCCGCCCAAGGCGCGTCGCGATGAGATCGGCGACCTCGGGCGGGCGCTGGAAACCATGCGTCGCAAGCTGGAAGGCAAGGCCTACGTGGAGCAGTACGTACAGTCGCTGACCCATGAAATGAAGAGTCCGCTGGCGGCGATACGTGGCGCGTCCGAGCTGCTGCAGGAGCCGCTTCCGGAGGCCGACCGCGTGCACTTCGCGCGCAGCATCCAGGGCCAGGCGCAGCGCCTGACCGAAACCATCGACAAACTGCTGGCGTTGGCCGAAGTGGAGCAGCATGGCTGGCTGCAGAAGCGCGAGCGCGTGGCGGTGACGCCGCTGCTGCAGGCGGCCGCGGATGCGGTGGCGATGCGGGCGCAGGCTGCCGGGGTTGCGGTGGACATCGATTCCGACGCGGCCCTGGAGGTGCAGGGCGATCCGTATCTGCTGCGCCAGGCGCTGAACAACCTGCTGGAGAACGCACTGGCATTTTCCGCTGCCGGCAGCCGCATCGCACTGGGCGCCGCGCGCGAGGGCGACAGCGTGGTGCTGCGCGTGGCCGACCGCGGCAGCGGGGTGCCGGACTATGCGCTGGAGCGGGCCTTCGAACGCTTCTATTCGCTGGCGCGCCCCGCCACTGGCCAGCGCAGTTCGGGGCTGGGCTTGTCATTCGTGCAGGAAGTGGCGCGGCTGCACGGCGGCCGGGCGGAGCTGGCCAATCGCGAGGGCGGCGGCGCAGTCGCAACCCTGACGCTTGGGTGACCCCGCGACTTCACATTCGCTTCAAACACGGCACATCGTCCGCCCACCGGCACCCGGGATGCTGGCACCCTTCCCAACCGAGGACGGGTGATGAAATCCCTTCAGATGCTGTTGCGGTTCGCCATCGTGGGCGGACTGATCCTGTTGCTGCTGGTTCCGCTGATGATGATCCGCGGCGTGATCAGCGAACGCGAGGCGTATCGCGACGAGGCCTACCTGCGCGTGGCGCAGGGCCGTGCCGGCGCGCAGACCCTCACCGGCCCGATCCGGGTCGTGCCCTGGACGGAAACCCGCCAGGTGGAAGTCGTCGATGCGGCCGGCACCAAGAAGGTGGAAAGCCAGGTCGAGCAGAGCTACTGGCTGCAGATGCCGTCCAAGCTGGTGGTCGATGGCGGCATGGTGCCGGACGAGCGCCGGATCGGCCTGTTCCGGGTGCCGGTGTACACCTGGAAGGCCAAGGTCAGCGCCGAGTTCAGCGATGACGACTATCCGGTCAAGGCCGGGCGGGTGTACGGCACGCCGTACCTGGCGGTGGGCATCGCCGACGTCCGCGGCCTGGTCGGCTCGCCGGAGCTCAAGGTGGATGGCCACGCACTGACCCTGCAGCCGGGCGTAGGCGATGTGAGCGGCATCGGCAAGGGCCTGCACGTGCCGCTGCAGGGCTTCGCCGACACCGCCGGTGGCCTGCTGGCGGCCAGCAGGGTGGAGCTGTCGCTGGTGCTGGATGGCACCCGTTCGCTGGCGGTGGTGCCGGTGGGCGACGACAGCCGCATCGCGATCCGCTCGCCGTGGCCGCACCCGCTGTTCGGTGGCAGCTTCCTGCCCAACGAGCGCCAGGTGGGCGAGAACGGCTTCGAGGCACAGTGGGCGGTGTCGTCGCTGGCGTCGGAGGCGCAGCGCCAGCTGCGCGGCAGCGCTGGCGTGGAAGCGGAAACGGTCAGCGTGGAGCTGGTCAATCCGGTGGACATCTACACCCAGGCCGACCGTGCCAGCAAGTACGGCATCCTCTTCATCGTGCTCACCTTCGTCGGCTTCATCCTGTTCGAGTTGATCAAGCGCCTGCGCATCCACCCGCTGCAGTACCTGATGGTCGGCCTGGCGCTGGCGATCTTCTTCCTGCTGCTGTTGAGCCTGTCCGAGCACATTCCGTTCTGGGTGGCCTACGTGGTGTCGGCCGTGGCCTGCATCGGACTGCAGGCGGTGTACCTGTCCGGCGTGCTGCGCAGCTGGCTGCGCGGCCTGGGCTTCGCCGGCATGCTGACCGTCCTCTACGGCGCGCTGTACGGATTGCTGGTGTCGGAGAACAACGCGCTGCTGATGGGCTCGCTGCTGTTGTTCGCGGTGCTGGCGACGGCGATGTGGGTCACCCGCCGGATCGACTGGTACGAACTTGGGGCGAGCCTCAAGTAAGCGGCGCTGACGTAATCCGCCATGCTGCACGACGCTTCCGGCTTCGTGTGGGACCCCCAGGCGCTGCTGGGACAAGGACAGGCTGGTAACCGCGCCGGATCGCGCTAGGTTCCAGCCCCTCGTCACCTCACCACACGACCATGGCGAACCTTACGTTGTCCCCGGTGGGCCGTGCTGGCGGCGCACCGGTCTCTCCGTCGTCCCCGCCATCGTCGCGCGGTCGGCCTGCTGCCGCCCCGGCCTCGATCCGCAATGCGCCGCCGTGCGCACCGACGCGCAGACTGTGGCTGGATGGCATACCGCGCGCCGAGCTGGACGCGCTCGCCGCTGCCCTGCGACAGGGGCCGCTGGACGCCCATTTCTTCCTGACCCTGCAGCCGCACTTCCATCGCACCGCGCTGGCTGCGCCGATGGCGCAGGGGTTGGTGGACGATGCGCTGGACCGGTTGCTGCCCGCCGGGCTGCCCGCCGCGCAGCGTGCCGCCTGGCGCAGCAGCCTGATGGCATTGCTGACCCTGCCACGGGTGGACTGGGAAGTGCAGTGCGCACCGTTGCGCGCACTGCTCACCGACGCGGTTGCTCGCCGCAATACGCTGCTACGGGCGATGCGCGATGCCCTGTACCGCCCGCTGGACCAGCCGCGACGCGCCTGGAACGCGGCGGTTGATGCCGAGCGCGCGCTCGGCGTGGCGGACGCCCGCGAGGTGGCACACCATATGTGCAGCCTGTCGCCATCGCGTCAGCGTGACGCGGTGCGCCAGCAGCTGCGCAACTGGATGCCGACACTGACTCCGGCGCAGCTCGACCGTGCGGTGGCACAGGCCGCTGCCGCCGCCGCGCTCAATGGCGCCTGCATCGATGCACGCAGCGCGCTGCCGGCGCTGTTCGACGGCGTCGATGACGCGGGCGTGCCGTTGATCGGCGATGCCCAGCGCGCCCGGATACTGGCGACGCTGGACCAGCTGGCCGGCGGCGCGCCAGACCCCTTGCTGGCTACCCAAGGGGGCCGCGGGGACCGGCTGGGCCAGTGGCTGTTGTCGGTGGCCGACCGTGCAGCCCTGGCCGCCACGGCGCGCCCCAGCCTGCGCCGCGCACTGGGCGATGCGGTGTTGTTCGTTGCCGGGCTCGCGCCTGGACTGAAGGCGCTGCGTTGGGGTGCGGCGGATGCTGCGTTGCCGACACCACGTGAAGCGCACACCGTGACCATGGCCGATGCCCCGCCAGCGGTGGCGTCGGGCGCATCACGGCAGGGCGGGCGCAGCATGCTTGCGATGGCCGCAGGTCTGGTCGGCGGCGGGCTGGGCGTGGCGACGCTGGGCTGGCGCTGGGTATCCGGGGACACGCAGGTCATTGCGCCCACGGGGGATGCGCAACCGTGCCGGGTGCCCAAGCCGGAACCGGACCCGGCGCGGGTGGACGAGCGGACGCGGCACGTAGTGCGGCTCCTGGACGCCGTGATCGACCGCGACGGCGAGGGATCGATCTGGGACGCGCTGTGGCAACGTGTGCACCAGGGCGCAGGGGGCGATGCGACGTCGCTGCGCGGCACCGTGGCCACCCTGCTGGAGTCCAACGAGGTCGCACGCGAGGTCATCGACGCGTTGGACGGACTTCCGCCCGCCGAGGGCAGGGTGCGTGTGCGCCGCGCGCTTCGCCCCCTCCCGATGCCACGTGGTGGCGGCGAAGGCCTGGATGCCAGCGAGCACGACCGGCTCGACGCGGCCACCCGCCTGCTGGTCGACGTGGCGCAGCAGGCGCCGCCGCCGCAACAAGCC
>NZ_CAUQPH010000092.1:0-14972 GCF_963519925.1 uncultured Stenotrophomonas sp.
GTGCCGGCCGCAACAGCAGCGCGGCCGGGATGGCAAGCAGCGGCACGCCCAGGAACACCCAGCGCCAGCCCAGGTGCTGCACGATCAGGCCGCTGATCGCCGGGCCGACCAGCGAGGGCACCACCCAACCGGCCGAGAACGCGGCGAACACGCGTGGCCGCAGCGACTCGGGGAAGGTGCGTCCGACCAGCACGTACAACGCCACCGAGATCGCACCGGCGCCCAGTCCCTGCAGCAGGCGGCCCAGCACCAGCACCGGCATGTGCTGCGCCAGCCCGGCCACCAGCAGCCCGGCGATGAAGCAGGCCAGGCCCAGCCACAACGGCCGTGCCGGGCCCGCGCGGTCGCTCCAGCGCCCGGCCAGGGTCATGCCGATCACGCTGGTGGCCAGGGTGCCGCCGAAGGCCAGCGCGTACAGGCGCAGTCCGTCCAGGTCGTGGGCGACGGTGGGCATCGCCGCCGCCACGGCCAGCGCTTCGAACGCATGCAGCGATACCAGCGCGACCATGCCGATGGTGGTGGCGCGGTAGCGTGGCGAGAGGATCGATGCAGGCGCATCGGCGGCAGGCAGTGAAGCGACATCGGAAGACATGCGGGATCCAGGCAACGGGGAAGCGGGGCGCTTGCGGTGCGCCACGGGGTGCCGCACGATGACACCTGAACCAAGGTTGAGGTCAAGCAGTGATCGCGCAGGAGTTGAGTGTAGGCGAGGTGGCACGACGCAGCGGCGTGGCGGTATCGGCGCTGCACTTCTACGAGCGCAAGGGGTTGATCCGCAGCCTGCGCACGGCCGGCAACCAGCGCCGTTTCGGCCGCGACGTGCTGCGTCGATTGGCGGTGATCCGCGTGGCCCAGCGGGTCGGCATGCCGCTGGAGGCGGTGGCGCATGCGTTCGCCGCGCTGCCGGAGAACAAGACCCCGACCCGCGCGGAGTGGGCGAAGATGTCGGCGCGCTGGCGCGCCGAACTGGATCAGCGCGTCGAGGAACTGCTGATGCTGCGCGACCAGCTCACCGACTGCATCGGCTGCGGCTGCCTGTCATTGAAGCGCTGCCGCCTGGCCAACCCGGGCGATGCATTGGCAGAGCAGGGCGACGGTGCGCAGCGTTGGGGGTGAACCCGATCAGTCGTTGGCCGCCGACAACGCCTGCCCCCGTCGCGTCGCCGCGTCGATCGCGCGCGCCACGATGGCCTCGAAATCCTCGCCCTGGAAACTCTCGATGGCCGCCTGCGTGGTGCCGTTGGGCGAGGTGACGCGACGACGCAGCTCGGCCGGCGCTTCCCCGGATTCGTCCAGCATGCGGCTGGCACCGAGCAGGGTCTGTACCACCAGGGTGCGCGCGGCGTCGGCCGGCAGGCCTTGTGCGATGGCGGCAGCCTCCATGGCTTCGGCCAGCAGGAACACGTAGGCCGGCCCGCTGCCGGAAACGGCGGTGACCGCGTCCATCCGCGCTTCGTCATCGATCCACACGGTACGCCCGGCGCTGGCAAGCACCTCATCGGCCTGGCGGCGCTGCTCCGCGCTCACGCCAGCGGTGGCAAACAGCCCGGTGACGCCGGCGCCCAGCAGGGCCGGGGTGTTGGGCATGGCGCGGACCACCGCACCGCCGCCGCCCAGCCACCGCTGCAGCTGCGCGCTGGTGATGCCGGCGGCGATGGAGACCACCAGCGGCGCCTTCCCCTGGGCGATAGCGGCCAGCCCGGCGCAGACATCGCGCAGCACCTGCGGCTTTACCGCCAGCACCCAGACCGTGCCCTGCGCGGCAGCCTCGGTGGCGCTGGCATACGTTTTGACGCCGAATTCGGCGGTGAGCTGGCTGCGCAGTTCGACAACCGGTTCGGCTACATGGATGTGGCCCGGCGCAGTGCCCTTGCGGACGAGGCCGGCGATCAGGCTGCGGGCCATGTTGCCGCCGCCGATGAAGGTGATCGAAGTGGGGGTCATGTGGGGTCCTCGGTCAGGTGGGGCAGTGGGGCAGGGCCCCGCTCTACTGTGGATCGGGTCGGTGGCGTGCGCCGAACAGGGCGGTGCCGACGCGGACCATGGTGGCGCCATGGGCGATGGCCTCGGGGTAGTCCCCGCTCATGCCCATCGACAGGGTGTCGACCTGCGGGTGCCCGGCCGCGAGGTCGACAAACAGCGCGTGCATGCGTTCGAAGGCCTGCGCGCGGCGAGCGGCGTCGGGCCAGGGGGCGGGAATGGCCATCAGCCCGCGCAGGCACAGGCGCGGTTCGGCGGCGATGGCGGCCGCCAGTGCCGGGACGGCGTCGGGGCTGCAGCCGTGTTTGCTGTCTTCGTCGTCGATATTGACCTGTACCAGCACGTTCAACGGCGGCAGCGCGGCGGGGCGGTGTGCGGCCAGGGCCTTCACCAGTTTGGCCCGGTCCACGCTCTGCACCCAGTCGAAGCGTTGTGCGGCCAGGTCGGCCTTGTTCGACTGCAGGTGCCCGATCAGGTGCCACTCCAGCCCGAGTGCGGCCAGCGCATCGATCTTGGCCACGGCTTCCTGCACGTAGTTCTCGCCGAACGCCCGTTGGCCCTGCGCTGCCAGCTGGGCGACGGCTTCGGCCGGCTGGGTCTTGGAGACCGCCAGCAGGCGCGGCGTTGGCCGACCGGCGGCCGTAGCCGCGTTGTGCAGGTTCAGCAGCAGGGTGGGCAGGGGCAGGGCAGTCACGGGCAGGGCACTCACGGGCAGGCGGACAACGGGCCGCTTTGGCAAGGAACAGCCCTGGAAAGAGGCCGCTCCGAAAAGAAGATTTTCAGGTGGATCAGGGAGGCTATACTGCCGACCGGGGAAAGATCCTTCCAGTCGCAGCAGTCTATGGGGAGTAGCAGCGTATGGATATCGCCGAACTGTTGGCGTTTTCCGTGAAGAACAAAGCGTCGGACCTTCATCTGTCGGCAGGCCTGCCGCCGATGATCCGCGTGGACGGCGATGTCCGTCGCATCAATATTCCGGCCCTGGACCACAAGCAGGTCCATGCGCTCGTTTACGACATCATGTCGGACAAGCAGCGCCGCGATTACGAGGAATTCCTCGAAGTCGACTTCTCGTTCGAGATTCCCAGCCTGGCGCGCTTCCGCGTCAACGCGTTCAACCAGAACCGTGGCGCCGGTGCGGTGTTCCGTACCATTCCGTCCGAAGTGCTCACCCTGGAAGACCTGGCCGTGCCGCCGATCTTCCGTGAGCTGATCGACCAGCCGCAGGGCCTGATCCTGGTCACCGGCCCGACCGGGTCGGGCAAGTCGACCACGCTGGCGGCGATGATCGACCACATCAACAAGAACGAATACGGCCACATCCTCACCGTCGAGGATCCGATCGAATTCGTGCACACCTCGCAGAAGTGCCTGATCAACCAGCGCGAAGTGCACCGCGACACGCACGGCTTCAACGAAGCGCTGCGTTCGGCACTGCGTGAAGACCCGGATATCATCCTGGTCGGCGAACTCCGCGACCTGGAAACCATCCGCCTGGCGCTGACCGCCGCCGAAACCGGCCACCTGGTGTTCGGCACCCTGCATACCAGTTCGGCGGCCAAGACCATCGACCGCATCATCGACGTGTTCCCCGCCGGCGAAAAGCCGATGGTGCGCTCGATGTTGTCCGAGTCGCTGCGTGCGGTCATTTCGCAGGCCCTGCTGAAGAAGGTCGGCGGTGGCCGTACCGCAGCGTGGGAAATCATGGTGGGCACCCCGGCCATCCGCAACCTGATCCGCGAGGACAAGGTGGCGCAGATGTACTCGGCGATCCAGACTGGCCAGCAGATGGGCATGATGACGCTCGACCAGCACCTGCAGGACCTGGTCAAGCGCAGCCTGATCACGCGCAACCAGGCCAAGGAATACGCCAAGGACAAGCGCATCTTCGAGTAAAAACAGCGCCGAAGAGGACGGCAGGAGCCGTTCTCAACGTCGCGAAGCGACGGCCCGTAGGGTGCCCGGCAGGATGCCGGGCATGACGTTGGCCGGCCCTCGGCAAGGCATCCGGAGTCCACCGCAATGAACACCACCAGCACCACCATCGACTTCACCTCGTTCCTCAAGCTGATGGCGCACCAGAAGGCGTCGGACCTGTTCATCACCGCGGGCATGCCGCCAGCGATCAAGGTCAACGGCAAGATCTCGCCGATCACCCAGACTCCGCTCACGCCACAGCAGAGCCGCGACCTGGTGTTGAACGTGATGACGCCGGCGCAGCGCGAAGAATTCGAAAAGACCCACGAGTGCAACTTCGCCATCGGCCTGTCCGGTGTCGGCCGCTTCCGCGTGAGCTGCTTCTACCAGCGCAACCAGGTCGGCATGGTGCTGCGCCGGATCGAAACCCGCATTCCCACCGTGGAAGAGCTGAGCCTGCCGCCGATCATCAAGACGCTGGCGATGACCAAGCGCGGCATCATCCTGTTCGTGGGTGCCACCGGTACCGGCAAGTCGACCTCGCTGGCAGCGATGATCGGCTACCGCAATCTGAACTCCACCGGGCACATCATCACCATCGAAGACCCGATCGAATTCGTGCACAAGCACGAAGGCTGCATCATCACCCAGCGCGAAGTCGGCATCGACACCGACAGCTGGGAAGCGGCGCTGAAGAACACCCTGCGCCAGGCCCCGGACGTGATCATGATCGGCGAGGTGCGTACCCGCGAGGGCATGGACCACGCCATCGCATTCGCCGAAACCGGCCACCTGGTGCTGTGCACCCTGCATGCCAACAACGCCAACCAGGCGATGGACCGCATCATCAACTTCTTCCCGGAAGACCGCCGCAACCAGCTGCTGATGGACCTGTCGCTGAACCTCAAGGGCGTGGTCGCGCAGCAGCTGATTCCTTCGCCGGACGGCAAGTCGCGCAAGGTGGCGATGGAAATCATGCTCGGCACGCCGCTGGTGCAGGATTACATCCGCGACGGCGAGATCCACAAGCTCAAGGAAGTGATGAAGGAGTCGGTGCAGCTGGGCATGCGCACCTTCGACCAGAGCCTGTTCGAGCTGTACCAGGCCGGTGAGATCAGCTACGAAGACGCGCTGCGCTATGCCGATTCGCAGAATGAAGTGCGCCTGCGCATCAAGCTGTCGCAGGGCGGGGATGCGCGCACGCTGTCGCAGGGCCTGGACGGGGTGGAGATTTCCGAAGTCCGCTGAACCTGCGGATGCGGAAAAAAGGGCGCGTACGGTGCAATGCCGGCGCGCCTTTGTTGCACGTGGTGTTTCAAGGGGCCGGCACCGTGCCGGTGACACTGCCAATGATGAGAATGCACATGGAATTGCATGATCCGTACCGCGCACCGGCCACGTTCCCGGTGCCACCCGCACTGCCGCGCACCTTGCCCGAAACCGGCGTCCGCGCCCAGCCGATCAGCGAGGCGGCGGCATACTACTCACCGTCGTCGATGAAGCTGGTGGTGTTGTCGCTGACCACGCTGGGGCTGTACGTGGTGTATTGGTTCTGGCGCAACTGGCAGGCGATCCAGCGCGAAACCGGGGGAACCCAGTGGCCGTGGGCCCGCGCGCTGTTCTCGCCGCTCTGGGCGTATCTGTGTTTCCGCGAGCTGCGTGACGCCGCCAGCAACCGCAGGCGCGATCTCGCCTTCGCGCCCGGGCTGCTGGCAGTGACCTACTTCCTGCTCAACCTGGCCGCACGCCTGCCCAACGCCGGCTGGCTGCTGGCCCTGTTCGTCTTCGTTCCGCTGCTGCCGGTCAACAGCCTGCTGCGGCGCTACCACCAGGACGAACGGGTGGACACCGGGCGCATGGACCGCTTCGGCGCCCTGCATATCCTGGTGGCCGTGGTCGGGGGCCTGTTCCTGCTGCTGCTGTTCGTCGCCATGTTCCTGACCAACGGCGGCAGGTAGCAGGGAGTCACTGCGCCGGGGCGGTGGGCCCGCATGTCGATTCCAAAGCTGTCGGGACGTCGTAATGGATGAACCCATCTGCGAGGAAACGGTCATGAGCGACACCGCCCCGGTCAAAGGCCCTGCGTCGTATTTCCCCTCCATTGAGAAGACCTATGGCCAGCCAGTTGGCCATTGGCTCGCCCTGCTGGCCACCCAGGGGGGGCTGAAGCACATGGCGCTGGTGGGGTTCCTGAAGGAGCAGCATGGCTTGGGCCATGGGCATGCCAATGCGCTGGTGGCCCATCATCTGAAGGCGCGGTAGGGCTGGCGCGCACGACCAACGGGCGTGGGCTGCCGGGGCGGCCGGCGGTGGGGCGCTAGCAGGGCGGCCCACGGTGGTGCGGCGGGGGGGGGCGGGCGGGATGAATCGATTTCACCTGCAACTGTCACGCCGATCGTGTCTAATACCGCTCCCCACGTGTCTGGCCCCACCCCCATGTCCCTTGAATCCCATGGCCCCGCGCCGTGCGACGACGCCGACGGCCATCTGGTCACCGCAGGCCCACTGACGCCGCCGCCGGACAGCGCCGGCACCGTGGCCGACGAAAAAGCGCTGCGCCATTCGGTGGCCGAAGACGTGCAGGGCATGATCCTGGCCACGCTGGTGGCCTCGCTGGGGCTGGCGATCTTCGCCAAGGGCGGGCTGATGATCGGCGGGATGGCCGGGTTGGCGTTCCTGGCCCACTACGCCTTCGACTGGAACTTCGGTCTGGTGTTCGTGCTGGTCAACCTGCCGTTCTACTGGGTGGCGGTACGGCGCATGGGCTGGGAATTCACCCTGAAGACCTTCGCCGCGGTCACTGCCTGCGGGGTGCTGACCGACCTGCTGCCGCGCTGGGCCGATTTCGCCCACATGAGCTCGCTGTATTCAGCGCTGGTCGGTGGCGCGCTGGCCGGGCTTGGCATCCTGTTCTACATCCGCCACCGCGCCAGCCTGGGCGGCATCGGCATCCTGGCGGTGTACCTGCAGCGCACGCGCGGCTGGAGCGCCGGCAAGGTGCAGATGTCGTTCGACACCCTGCTGATGGGTGTGGCGTTCTTCGTGCTGTCGCCGGACAAGGTGATGTATTCGGCCATTGGCGCGGTGGTGCTCAGCCTGGTGCTGATGTTCAACCATCGGCCCGGCCGCTACATGGGCGTTTGACGGGGCGGCGCCGCCTCAGTCGACCCGGGGCGCCGCACCCCGGTAGCGCCGGCCGTTGGCCGGCCCGGGCGATGCCGGGCTCATCGCGATGCAGCGGCCCACGGCGGTGGAATCTTCGCCAACCGCTTGTACACCGGGCAGTCCTTCGCGTGCGCCCCCGGCAGATAGCCCAGGCTCATCAGGAACTCGCCGGTGATCTCGCCGCCGGTGAAGCGGAAGGTCTTCTTGAACAGCTTCACCCACTCGGCCTTGTCGCGCGGATGGTGTGCGTCGAGCCAGGCCGCGAAACTGCCGTGGCTGGCCCGCAGCTGCTGGATCACCTGCGCGTTGTGTATCGCCGCGTGCACCTTGAGCCGGTTGCGGATGATCCCGGGATCGTTGAGCAGGCGCTCCACCTCGCGCTCGCCGTAGCCGGCCACGGTGTCCACGTCGAACTGGTCGTAGGCCGCGCGGAAGCCTTCGCGCTTCTTCAGGATGGTTTCCCAGCTCAGCCCGGCCTGGTTGATTTCCAGCAGCAGGCGCTCGAACAGCTCGCGTTCGTCGCGCTGCGGGAAGCCGTATTCGTGGTCGTGGTAATGCCCGTGGACCGGATGGCCCGGGGCGATCTGGCAGTATCCGCTCATCATTGGCCTTCTTTGGCAACTGGCTCGTCGACGGGCTGGAAGGGACCGTCACCGAGGGAGAAAAGTGGCCAGCGAGAAGGCCGCACCTCCAGATGTCCCAGCAGCAGTGGGTTCTTCTGCGGATCGTCGCGCTCTGATGCATCCAGATCAAAGTACAGCTTACCGGCATTGGTCCAGACTGATCCATCCCGGGCATGCAGTCTGCAGAACGCGCCGCCTTCTTTGGGCTGCCTGCACAGCAGCATGTCGTCCACGCCATCGCCGTCCATGTCCCGCCGCAGTGCGACGCAGCTCTGGTACAGATGCAGGCAGCCGTTAGTCCACACCGTCTCCGCCAGCATTGCCTGCCACCAGTCCGCGTCCGGCGCACGGCTGCCCTTGCCCAGCTTAATGTGCTGCTGCAGCACCGTGAGGTCAGTGATCGGGACAATGATGGGATTGGGATGGGCTCTAACGGGCGGTTGTTTCGGGGGGCCGCCGAGCACGTCTGCAACGACCCTTCGGGCGCCTGGGTCGGCCATGACGGCGGGCGCCTGCTGCAGCGACTTCAGCGCCGTTACGCCTCGGCGGCCGTAATTGACGCGCAGTTCGGTGGCTTCGTCGGATGTGATTGCCGGTGCTTTGGCCTCCAGCCTGGCGACCTGACTGGCCAGGCTGATCCGGATCGGATCCAGTACAGGCGTGTTGACCAGCACCGCGACGGCAAGCACCGCCCAGCACATCCAGCGGTTGACGGGCTCGATCTGCTGCAGCCAATGACCCCGCGGGCGTAGAGCCGCCCGGGCGTAGCCCACCGCATAGCCGGCCAGCAAGGAAGCAACCAGCAGCCCCCAGAAACGATCCTGCGACCAGCCGTACTGGCTGATGCGCAGGGCCAGCGCGTAGAGCGCCAGTGCGGCGTAAACAGGCAGCGTAAGCAGGCTCGCTTCGACAAGTCTGCGCAGCGGCCTCGGATACGCCGGTTGGTCACTCTCATGCTGGTAAACGGCATTGGTGAACGTCACCAGCAACAACATCAGGACGAGCATCACGCTGGCGGCCATGCGCGTGCCCAGCAAAGCGTCCAGTCCGGTGAAAGGCAGGCAAGCCACGAAGATGACGGCGAAGAACGCCAGTAGCGGCAGCAGCCCTCGTGATACCGCGAAAAGGACCTGACGGATGGTGCGGATGGCGCGGTGCTGCGTGCGCCCGATCAGCACGCCAAAGCCCGCCAGCATCCCGGTAACCAGCGCAATGACGACTTTCTCGCCAAGCAGGTGCTTGAGGATGTCCAGGCCAACCAGATTGAACAGCGCTGCCGACAGCCACAGCAGCATCCAAGTCAGCGCGGAAAACGCCGCCGCCAGTGCCAAGGTCAATCCGTTCTGCCACGCATGTTCGAACAGCGCTGCATACGTGGCACGCCAGTGGCCCTGATGGAGCCTGAACTGCCACCACGGCAGCGCGACAAAGACCGCGATTCCCAGTGATAGGGTGAATGGCACCAGCAACATGGCTTTGCGCAGGTCGGCGGTCGGCCCTCCCAGATTCCAGCCAATCCAGCCTGCCATGCCCAACACCAGCACTGTGGCCAGGCCCGCATGCAGCCACAATCGGCGGTCCCGAAGGTCCACCAGGGTCAGCGTGATCGCGGTCGGGACGGTAAGTACCCATGCATACCAGGCCAGGCGATTGGCGAACACGTTGAAAGGCCAGTTGTCGGCAGCCTCCTGGACGGCATACAACATCAGCCCCTGCAACAATGCGATCAGGACGATTGCCCGGCGCGAGGCGGGGGGTAAGGTTGGGTGGTGATCCATCATGCGCATCCCTGCTTGAGTGCCCGCATCGTAGCCCAAGCTCACGCCCGTGTCCGGACGCAGCGGGTAGAATGGGCCCATGTCCAGGTTGCCCACCACTCTTGCCCATCACCTGCTGGTCGCGCTGCCCTCGCTGACCGATCCCACCTTCGCGCGCACGGTGGCGCTGATCTGCCAGCACGACGAAAACGGTGCGATGGGCGTGCTGGTCAACCAGCCGTCCGAATACACGCTGGGCGATGTGCTGGCACAGATGGAGATCCAGACCGACGACCGGGTCCTGCGCGACCAGGTGGTGCTCAACGGCGGCCCCGTCCATCCCGAGCGCGGCTTCGTCATCCATGACGATGCCAGCGGCTGGGACTCGAGCCTGCAGGTCGGCCAGGGCGTGTACCTGACCACGTCACGCGACATCCTCGAAGCCATGGCCCGCGGCGAAGGCCCGCGCCATGCGCTGGTCACCCTGGGGTGTGCCGGCTGGGCCGAGGGCCAGCTGGAAGCGGAGATCGCCGACAACAGCTGGCTCACCGTGCCCGCCGATGCCGAACTGCTGTTCGACACCCCGTTGGAGCAGCGTTGGCAGGGAGCGGCCTCGCGCATCGGCGTGGACCTGTTCCGGCTGACCGACTACAGCGGCAATGTCTGAGCCGGCGACCATCCGCCGCGACGGCACCGTGCTCGGCTTCGACGTCGGCTCGCGCCGGATCGGCGTGGCCATCGGCAGTTCGTTCGGCACCCATGCCCGCGCCATCGCGGTGGTGGACGTGCATGGCAACGGCCCGGACTGGACCGCCGTGGAACGGCTGATCAAGGAGTGGCGGCCCGACGGCCTGGTGGTGGGCGATCCGCTCACCCTGGACGGCCAGGACCAGCCCAACCGCAAGCGCGCGCAGGGTTTCGCCCGCCAGCTGCGGGAACGTTTCAAACTGCCGGTGGTGCTGGTCGACGAGCGTTCCAGCTCGGTCGAAGCCGCCCGCCGCTTCGCCGTCGAGCGCGCCGAAGGCCGCAAGCGTCGCCGCGACGCGGCCACGCTGGATGCGGTGGCCGCGGCGGTGATCATCGAACGCTGGCTGTCCTCGCCCGACGACGCCACCCCCGTTTCCTGACCCCCAGACCCTGCCCATGACCGCCTCGCAACTCGATTCCGACGGACGCCTGCGCCACCTGCTGACCCTGGAAGGTCTGCCCCGCGAAACCCTGCTGCAGCTGCTCGACCGCGCCGGCCAGATCCGCGACGCCGCGGTCGGCCGGGTCGGCAACAAGCGCCACGTACTGGGCGGTTCGGCGGTGTGCACGCTGTTCTTCGAACCCTCCACCCGCACCCGCAGCTCGTTCCAGCTGGCCGCGCAGCGGCTGGGTGCGGACGTGCTCAACTTCGACGCCTCCACCTCGTCCACGCGCAAGGGCGAAACCGCCTGCGACACGCTGAAGAACCTGGAGGCGATGGGCGTGCGTGGCTTCGTGGTGCGCCACCCGGATGACGGTGCCGTGGCCGAACTGGCCGCCGCAGCGGGCGAGGGCACCGCGCTGATCAATGCCGGCGACGGCCGCAGCGCACACCCGACCCAGGGCCTGCTGGACATGCTGACCCTGCGCCAGGCCAAGGGTGGCGATTTTTCGAAGATGAAAGTGGTGATCGTCGGCGACGTGAAGCACTCGCGCGTGGCCCGCACCGACCTGCATGCGCTGCGCACGCTGGGCGTGGGCGAAATCCGTGTCTGCGGCCCACAGTCGCTGCTGCCGGACGACGACACCCTGAAGGGCTGCATCGTCGGCCAGGACTTCGACCAGATGCTGGAAGGCGTCGACGCGCTGATGATGCTGCGCCTGCAGCGCGAGCGCATGGAAGAGGGCCTGGTGCCATCGATCGAGCAGTACCACGCGCAGTACGGCCTGGATGCCAGGCGCCTGAAGCGCGCCGGCCAGGACGCCGCCGTGCTGCACCCGGGCCCGATCAACCGCGGCGTGGAAGTGACCGACGAAGTGGCTGACGGCCCGCAGTCGTGGGTGCTGCGCCAGGTCGCCAACGGCGTGGCCGTGCGCATGGCGGTGTTGGAGACGTTGTTGGGGTGATGGGGGCTTCGGATGGTGTGAACTCCGGACGAAACAAGGGGGGCGGTGTGTTTCCGGCTAGGGATGCTTGGGCCGCGCTGCGCGCGGTGTCCGGCCAACGGCCGGGGCTACGAATTTTTACGGGGCTGGTGGGATTGGGATCAATCGACCAAAAGCCCGCACCGCGGTAGCGCCGGCCGTTGGCCGGCCCACGTATTGCTCCCTACACTGAGGGACGGTAACGGCCGACGAAGATGTCTGCGTTCCCCTGGTTTCGAACGCCCAACCATCCGACCAGGATGGGTGGATGAGCAGCAACCGTCTCCGTCTTGGGCGTCGCAGCATCGTTGGGCGGATCTACGTCCTGACGACACGTTGCACCAGGCAAGCCCGTTGGTTTGATGATCCAGAAGCCGCCGAGATCGTGGTCGATCAGTTCCGCATGATGGATCGCAGCCGATGCACCCATACCTTGGCGTGGGTCGTCATGCCCGACCACATTCACTGGATGTTCGAGCTGCGCTCCCAGTCATTGGCGTACATCGCGCGACGCTTCAAATCCTCAAGTGCGCTGGCGGTAAACCGCCTGAATCGCAGTCAGGGAAAGGTGTGGCAACCCGGATTCTTCGATCATGCGCTGCGCGCGGACGAAGCATTGTTGCGCCACGCACGCTACATCGTCGGTAATCCAATTCGCGCGGGAATCACCGCGAACATCGGTGAATACAGGTATGCATGGTGTCGTTGGCCGCTGTAGGCCCGTTCCTGCACCCCGTGGGCCGGCCAACGGCCGGCGCTACCGCTTCTGCGCGAACAGCCACTCCCACATCGCCGCGTCTGCATACGTCGCATCCCACGCGTTGTGGTTGCCTTGCGGGTACTCGGTGTAGCGCACATCCTTCGCACCGGCGCGGTCGAACGCGGTCTTCAACCGGCGGTCGTCGTCGGGCAGCACCACGTCGTCCAGCGCCCCATGGAACATCCAGATCGGGGTCGCCTTCAGGCGTGCGGCCATGGCCGCATACGGATCCGCTTCGCCCGCCACCGGTTCCACGAACAAGGTGGCGCGCACCGCGCGCGGCGCCAGCACCGCGCCGCACACCGGGACGATCGCGGCGAAACGGGTGGGGTGCTCCAGCGCGATGTTCCAGCTGCCGTAACCGCCCATCGACATGCCGGTGAGGTACTGCCGCGCAGGATCGGCACCGAACTCTGCGAGGGTGGCATCCAGCGCGGCCAAGGCGATGCGGTTGTTCACGCCGGCCCATTCCTGATCGGCCGGCGCCTGCGGCAGCACCACCAGCGCCGGGAAGTCGCGCGCATGCTCGCGCAGGTGCGGGCCCAGTCCTGCGGTGGTCTGGCGGTGGCCATCACTGCCACGCTCGCCTGACCCGTGCAGGAACAACACCACCGGCAACGCGCCGCGCTGCGCCTCGGCATTGCGCGGCACGAACACCTGGTAGCGCGACACATGCCCGTCTACGGTCACGCTGCGCTCCACGAAATGCCCCGTGTCCGGGCCACGGGCCGTGGCGCAGCCGCTCATGGCCAGCACTGCCACCACCCACATCCACCATCCCGCGCGCTGTCGTGCCATTCCCATTCCTCGGCTGAAATCGTTTTCAGTCTAGGCGCGGACGCCGGCGCAGGCATCTTGCAGTGCATCAGTCCGGACGCGGTACCGAGGCCAGGATGTCCAGCTGCTCGATCGCTTCGGGATGACCGGCGGCGGCAGCGGCCTGCACCTGCGCCAGGCTGGGGTGCACCACCAGCAGGATCGGATTCTCGCACTGCGGGCAGTCGAACTCGGCCTCGTCCTCGTGCAGTTCCATGCTCATCTGGCGCGAGGCGCCCTGCCATTCGCAGGCGGGGCAGGTATGCAGCTGGTCGCGCCAGCCGGCGGTGAAATAGTTGTCGACGGTCACGGCCATGCAGGAATACCCGGTCAGTGCAGCAGGATCAGGGTGGCCAGGCCCAGGAAGCTGAAGAAGCCCATGACGTCGGTCACCGCGGTGACCACCACGGTCCCGGCCACGGCCGGGTCCACGTTCATGCGCTTGAGCAGCAAGGGCAACAGCACGCCCGCCAGCGCCGCCGCGCAGAAGTTGATGATCAGCGCGAGCGTGATCACCAGCGACAGCAGGAAGCTGTGGAACCACAGGTAGGCGATGATGCCGACCACGGTGCCGATCAGCGTGCCGTTGATCAGCGCCACCCGCGATTCCTTCCACAGCAGGATGCGCGCGTTGCTCTGACCGACCTGGCCCAGCGCGATGCCGCGCACCATCAGGGTCAGCACCTGCACCGCTGCGTTGCCGCCGACGCCGGCCACGATCGGCATCAGCACCGCCAGCGCCACCACCTTCTGCAGGGTCAGTTCGAACTGGCCGATCACGCTGGCGGCGAGGAACGCGGTGCACAGGTTGATGCCCAGCCAGACCACGCGGCCACGCACGGCGCGCTTGATCGGCGAGAACAGGTCTTCTTCCTCGTCCAGGCCGGCGGCGCCCAGCGCCTGGTGCTCGGCCTGCGAACGGATGATGTCGACCACGTCATCGATGGTGATGCGGCCGAGCAGGATGTTGTTGTCGTCCACCACCGGCGCCGAGACCCAGTCATGGTCGGAGAACTGCCGCGCGACTTCGTCGGCGCTCTCGCCCACGTCGATGGCCGGCTGTTCGTCGTCGATCAGCCGGTTGATCGGGGTGCTGTCTTCATGGGTCACCAGCGATGCCAGCGAGAGCCGGCCCAGGTACTGGTGGCGGCGGCTGACCACGAACAGGTGGTCGGTGTGGTCCGGCAGCTCGCCGCGCAGGCGCAGGTAGCGCAGCACCACGTCGACGTTGACGTCGGCGCGCACGGTCACCACGTCCGGGTTCATCAGGCGGCCGGCGCTGTCCTCGGGATACGACAGGACCTGTTCGAGCCGCTCGCGGTTCTCGCGGTCCATCGACTTGAGCACTTCGTCGATGACCGTATCGGGCAGGTCTTCGACCAGGTCGGCCAGGTCGTCGATATCCAGGTCTTCGACCGCGGCGATGATCTCGTCCGGGTCCATGTCGGCCAGCAGGCTTTCGCGCACTTCCTCGCCGACGTGGACCAGCACCTCGCCATCGTCTTCCGGGTCGACCAGCCCCCACACCACTTCACGCTTGCCCGGCGGCAGCGATTCCAGCAGGTTGCCGATCTCGGCCGGCGCCAGCGTATTGACCAGCCGGCGCACCGGACCCAGCCGGCCGCTGTCCAGCGCATCGGACAACAGTCGCAACTGGCGCGCCGTCTTGTCGTGGCGTACGGCTTCGGCCATGCACAGCTCCCGCGGGAAAAGAAAAAGGCCGCTATCCCGGACAGGATGCGGCAGAGGGGGTGGTCACCGCGTCATTATCGCTTGGATGCATGACAAACCGGAAGGTGATGACGCCGGTAGCGCCGGCCGTTGGCCGGCCCAGGCGATCCG
>NZ_CAUQPH010000093.1:0-14944 GCF_963519925.1 uncultured Stenotrophomonas sp.
CCGCCGAGGAGGCCGACGACGCCGCCTCGCGGACGCAAACGTCCAACGCGCGCACGCTGGACCGGGTGTCGGTGCTCGGCTCGCAGATCGCCGGCGGCGGCGCGCAGGCGGCGCTGCCGGTGGTCGCGGTGGACCGCGAGCAGATCGATGCCACCGGCGCGACCAACGGCAACGAGCTGTTCCGCAGCCTGCCGCAGTTCGGCGATGTCGCCGTCACCGAGAAGGGCACCACCAACGCCGGGCGTAATTCCAACGTGGCGCGCGGTGACGTCGGCTCGATCAACCTGCGCAACCTGGGCGCCAAATACACCCTGCTGCTGGTCAACGGCCGCCGCACGGTGCAGCACCCGATCAGCAACAGTGGCGATGAGACCACCTACAACGCCAATGCGATCCCGGTGTTCGGGCTGGAGCGGGTCAACCTGTTGCTGGATGGCGCGGCGTCCATCTATGGGTCCGACGCTGTCGCCGGGGTGGTCGACCTGGTGATGCCGAGCAACCTGGAAAACGGGGGCGGCATCAAGCTCAACTACGGCAAGGTGACCGATGGCCACCGCGAAGACGTTTCCCTGGACGGCTACTTCGGCAGCGACTTCGCCCAGGGCCGCGGCAACGTGTCGGTGCTCTACGGGTTCTCAAAGCGCACCTCACAGCTCAATTCCGATGCCTGGTTCACCGCTACCGACGGTCGCCGTGCAGTCGGCGACGGCACCAGCGTGCCGGATCCGAACGGTACCTCCGGCTTCAGCACGCGCACCCCGTGGGGACATTTCGAAACCTATGCCGGCGGGCGACGCACCGGCAGCTGGTATGTCAATCCGGCTACCGGCGCGTTGAGCAGCGGCACGGTGCCGACCCGCTACCACTATGATTCGGCGGCCGAACCCGGCATCACCACGTCGCCGGCGATCCGCAAGGGAAATGTGTTCGCCAGCGGTCGTTTCGATCTCACCGACAGCGTGGAGCTGTTCGGTGAACTGGCCTACTACCGTGCCAGCTCCGAGTCCTGGGTGAGCAGCGAGTCGGGCTTCGGTGGGGATGGGTTCCTGCTGCATATCCGCCCGGATGCGTACTGGGTGCCGGCATCGCTGCGCGGTGCGGAGGCGATCCGGCTGCTCAACTACCAGTTCGCGGACTCGGGCATCCGCAAAGTAAAAGTGGACAACGACCAGTCGCGGGTGCTGCTGGGCGTGCGTGGCTGGACCGAGGGCGGCTGGAACTGGGAAAGCGCGCTGCTGTACTCGCGTGCGCGCAGCACGGACACACAGCAGGGCGGTCTGACCGATGCCTTCATCGCGGCGGTGAACCGCACCGACGCCGGCGCCTACAATCCGTTCAGTGGCGGTGACCCGGCCAGCATCCGGGTAGGCGACGCCACGCCCTACGACACGTCCTCGTTCATTGGCGAGGCCACCCGGGAGGGCACCGCCGAGCTGGCTCTGTGGGACTTCAAGGTCAACCGCCCCGACCTGTTCAGCTGGTACGCCGGTGAGATCGGCATGGCGGCGGGCGTGGAATACCGCTATGAAAGCCGTGCCGATGACCGCGACGAGAACATCGACGGCAGCCGTCCCTACACGGACTGGTACACCGGCACCGTGGCAGCCAGCAACTTCTTCACCCACAGCCCGCGCCCGGACGTGCGTGGCAGCCGCAACGTGAAGTCGGCACTGATCGAGTTCGCGGTGCCGCTGGTCTCGCCCGCGCAGGACATACCGCTGGTGCAGTCGCTGGATATCCAGCTTGCCGGCCGCTGGGAGGATTACAGCGACGCCGGCAGGGTGGCCAAGCCGAAGCTCGCCGCGGCCTGGAAGGTCAATGACAGCGTGCTGCTGCGCGGGTCGGTGAGCGGCGGGTTCCGGGCGCCGGGCCTGGAACTGGTGAACTCCCCACCGACCTACGGGTTCGGCTTCAACAACGATGCCATCCGCTGCCACGCGCTGATCGTCAAGGGGGCCCAGCCCGATTACAGCGCCTGCTTGAATGCATTCAGCAGTGGCTCGTCGGTCAAGCCCTCGGTCAGCGCGGTGACCTCTTATGGAAAGGACGTGGAGCCGGAAACCACCCGGCAGTCGTCGTGGGGTGCGGTGTTCGAGCCGCAGTTCCTGCCGGAGCGGTTCGGCGCGATCAGCCTCAGCGTGGATGCGTGGCGGGTGGAGGTCGAGAACCCGATCAACACCCTGGGCGAAGAGCTGCTGTATGACGCGTACCTGCGCGTCGTGGAAGGCAGCAGCAACCCGAACGTGGTGCGCGCCGCGGTGACCGCGGAGGACGTCGCGCAGTTCGAAGGCTCGGGGATCGCGCCCGCTGGCGTGGTGACCCATATCTACAACCGCTACCAGAACCGCAGCCCGCTGACCGCGTCGGGCGTGGACTACAACCTCAGCTGGCGTTCGCCGGACACGGCGTGGGGGAATTTTGCCTTCCTGCTCAGTGCCAGCCAGCTGCGGGAATACACCCAGCAGAAACCCGCCGAGATCCGCCAGGTGGCGGCGGCGATCGACAGTGGGCTGCTGAACGTCATCGCGCCCGGCCTCGGGGCGGCGAACGAGGTCGGCCTCAACGGCGCCAAGCCGGAGTGGCGCGGCAGTGCCACCCTCATCTGGAACCTGCAGGACTGGACGGTGCGCCTGCGCGACGACTACATCGGCAGCGTCACCGCCGGCGCCTATGCCGACCGCCGACCGTACGTGGTCGGGTCCACCCAGCGCTGGACGCTGTCGGTGCGGAAGGCCTTCAACCACGGGCGGCTCAGTGGCACGGCGGTGGAGGTGGGCGCGCGCAACCTGTTCGATGAGGAGCCGCCACTGAGTGCCACCGGAAACTACCTGAGTGCGCTGCACGAAACCTACGGACGTTACCTCTACCTCGGCCTGTCCAAAGAATGGTGATCGATATGAAGACACGCACCCTTGTCTGCTTGATGACGGCGAGCCTGCTCGCAGCGGCCTGCAGTTCGCAGGACGGGCGCGCGGTCGATTCCGCCGCCGTCGCGCCCACGGCAGCGGCGTTCGCAACCGAGCATGCCGAGTGGGTTCGGGAGCGGGCGGCAGACCTGGGCAGGCCCGATGGCTGGACCAGCCTGATCGGACTGCATTGGATCGAAGCCGGACGGCGCAGCGTGGGCGGCGGCGAAGGCAATGCCATCCACCTGTCCATCGCACCGGACCGGTTGGGCCAGGTGGAGCAGCGCGCCGATGGCCTGTACTTCCAGCCCGCCGAAGGCGTGCCGATCACGGTGGATGGCAAGCCGCTGCTGCATGAAGTGCGGTTGGACACGGAAGGGGCGGGCGGCGGCACCAAGCTGTCCTACGACCAGGGCAAGGGCCAGATCACCGCGATCAAGCGCGGTGAGCGGCTGGCCTTGCGGGTGCGACACGCCGACGCACCGGCGCGCCGCGACTTCGCGGGCCTGGATTTCTTCCCGGCCAATGAAGACTGGCGCGTGCAGGCGAAGTTCGTTCCACACCCTGCAGGCAAGACGCTGCCGATCGTGAACGTGTTGGGCGAGATCGCCGAGAACCCCAATCCGGGCTACGTGGTGTTCGAGAAGGAGGGTCGCCAGTGGCAGCTGGAGGCGCTGGGCGACCCCGCGAAAGGCTTGAACCTGATGTTCCAGGACCAGAGTACCGGCCAGCTCACCTACGGGGTAGGGCGCTACCTGCACACCGAACCGGTCGCCGCGGACGGCACGGTCGTGCTGGACTTCAACCGCGCTTACAACCCGCCCTGTGCTTACACCGACTTCGCTACCTGCCCATTGCCGCCACCGGAGAACCGGCTCGCGCAGCTGGATACCGGGGGAAACCGCACGCGCCTGGCGGTGCTGGCCGGTGAGAAGAAGTATGCGGTGGCCAAGCACTGATCTTGGAAGGTTGGGCGGGCATTGCCGCAGGCTGAACGGGAGGTCCGGCATTGACGCCGCGTCGACGGTTTTTCACGGGGGGTTCTCTACGTTGCACTGACACTGGCGCCACGTCATGAAGCGAGGAAACCACCATGAATCTCTCTACCCGGAACGTGCTGTGTGCAGCCGCCCTGATGGCATCGGTGTTCAGCGCCAGCGCCCAGACCTACGGGCCGAAGGATGAAGGGCGCCGCTTCAACGACGGCACCAAGGTGGTCTGCAAGAACGTCGAAGTGCAGCGCAACAGCCGCGACCCGAACCGCATTGCCGGCACCGCCACGGGCGCTGTTGTCGGCGGGTTGCTCGGCAACCAGGTGGGCGGCGGCAACGGCAAGAAGCTCGCCACGGTAGCGGGTGCCGTCGCCGGCGGCGCGGCCGGTCGCCAGATCCAGGGCAATCATCAGAACAAGACCGGCGACCGCGTGGTCGAGCGTCAGTGTTATCGCCGTTAACGCCGGTTGATTGCAGGGAATACCCCGAAGGGCCGACGTGATGTCGGCCCTTCTTGGTCTACGTCAGTACCGCCACGGGTTTCACACCCGGCTAAGTGGCGCGGTAACAGCATCCCGGGGCATCGGGGGATCAAATCGGGGGATTTGATCAGGGGGCGGCGGATTCGCCGTTGCCCATCGGGAGCTGCCCGTGCATACCCTGCGCCTACTCTTGAGTTGTGCCGCCTTGCTGGCATGCGCGGCCGCGTCCGCTGGTGAAGTCACGCCACGACACATCCCCGGCTGCAGCGAAACAACCACCGAAAGCTACAAGAACCACGCAGCCCCAGGGTGGAATATTCCCCAGTTGACATGGTTCGTTGCCGCCTCCGACCCTCAGTTGCCGCGAACGATCGATGACTCGGGGAAGGAATCCATCAACCTCGGGGCCTCCAAATCGCGGCTGGCGACGGTCATGGATGACATTTCGTCATTCAGGCAGTCGGTGGATGGCGCGGTTCCCGTGCTGATCAACGGCGACCTGACTGACTTCGGGCATGGCAACGAGCGCAGGCCCACGCAGGAACTATTCCGCAGGTTGGGTCCCACCCAGGGGGCGCCGTTGTTCTTCCCGGGACTGGGCAACCACGACTATGCCAACAACATCAACGATTGCGCCAACAACGGATGTGCTCGCGACAGCGTGTGCGACGTCCTGGGCTGGACGTATGAACTACAGCCCCGCTTCTGGGATTACCACTTCAACGAGCCCGAACACTACGGCAGCTTTGGGTATTCCATCGACGTCGGTCCGGATGCCACCTTCGTGCAGCTCAACGACTCGCCCACCTACAACGTGAGCTTTTCCACCGGCATCTTCCACAAGACCCGGTTCGATGTGGTCAGCTCGCTGCGATGGCTGGAGGGCGTGCTGCATGATGCGCGAAAGCGGAATCGCTACGTCTTCCTCAGCATGCATCGTCGCGACCAATGGCCTGGCGGAACCTCGGAACGATTCAAGCGCCTGATCCAGGAGTACGGCGTGCAGGCCGTGTTCGCAGGGCACCACCACACGCAACTGGGCAAGGCCAGTTCCACCGAGGGCAGCTTCGGAACCGTGCCGGTGTTCCAGAGTGGCGCGCTGCTCAACATGACCTACCTGATCGTCGAATTCCGGCCCGACCTCAAGCGTTACACCGTGTACAAGGTAGAGCGGGGCCGGAACCACAGCAGCAAAACCAAAGTGGGCGACTACCCGCTTGCCCTGTCGCCGACCCTCCCTTACCCGGACTTCGGGGACGCGCGCCTGATCATGTATGAAGGCAACCATGCCACGCAGGAGACCGTGTGCCATCTGCCCATTCCGTATCCAGCATTCAATGCCCCGGGCTCGTTCGGTTGCACCAATGACGAGGTTCGTTCGCTGCGCATCCTGAAAGCAAAGCGGGGCACGCAGATCCGCCTGTTCGGGAACTGGCATCACCAGAAGAACCAGGGCTACGCCTTCATCAATGTCCTGGATGACATCCTGACGCCGGTGACGGTCGGCTCGTTCGAGCGCTCCTACACGGACCCGAACGGGAAGTGGGCGCTGCAGCGCTATAACGGCGGACACACGCTGGACGGCAAGATATCCAGCTTCTCGATGCTGGGCGACCAGGTGTTCGGGCCAGGCACGCTCAATCTCTATCGGGATGCCGGCCAGACCGACCTGATGTGTTCGATTCCGGTCGAGCCGAACAGGGACGTGAATCTGTGGCTGTCCGGCAAGCAATGTGGGAACGACCAGGCACGCGCGGCGATCTGGCTCAATGCACGGGCAGGCCAGGAAATCTGCCTGTACGCCGATTATTACCTGCAGGGCGCCAACACGTGCTTCCGGGTGCACAAGGACTACCCGATCATCGGCGTGCGCTCGTTCGATTACGACTACAGGGATTCCGTTTACACGATGGTGAACGTGGGGCCGGTGGATGGCGAAGTGTCGAGTCTGTCGATCAGGTCCATCCCGCGGGACGCTGCGCCGCATGCCGCGGCACAGGAAGACACATCGCCATGACGGGGTCAGTCACCACCCGCGCCGGACCGGGCTCACCGGGTCGGCGGATAGCCTGCGATGGTGCGTGCCCCGGTGATGATCATGCGCAGCATCTGCGCGGTCTGTTCGATCATTTCCGGGTCGCGTTCCGGCGGCTGGTCCAGCGCGGTGCCGCCCATGGCGAACACGAGGCGGGTGATCGCCTTGGCCACCAGATGCGGCTCATGCAACAACGCTCCATTGTCCGCGTGGGCCAACCGGACCAGGTCGACGCAGAGCTCTTCTTCGAAGTAGTTCAGCTCGCGCTCGACCGCCTGCTTGAACGCATCCGAGCCGGCGCTGCCTTCGCGCAGCAGCACGTGCAGCAGGCGGTCGTCGGCGCGCAGCTGCTCGAAGAAGGTTTCCACCGACAGCCGGATCACGCTGCGGTCCGACGAAGCGGCGCGCTGGCGTGACTCGCCGATGATGGTGCGCAGCGAACGACCGGCCAGGTCGATCAGGGCCACGGTCAGCTCGTCCATGTCGCGGAACTGTCGGTAGAACGAATTCGGGGCAATGCCGGCTTCGCGGGCGACCTCGCGCAGACTCAGGGTCGACACGCTGCGGTGCGGGCCGATCAGGGTCAGGGCGGCGGCCAGCAGGTCCTCGCGGGAAATCGAGGCTTTGCGGGCCGGCAGGGCGTCATCGGGGACGGTCAGGTGCGAATCGGGCGAGGTCATCCAGGGGCCAGACAGTCAAGTCCCTGAATCATAGCCGGTCCAGGCGATATACAACTGTATACACAGCTGTATGCTCGCCCGTATAGTGGCCGCATGAGCGCACTCCCTCGTCCTGCCGCCCGCCGTTCCTCCCTTTCGCCCCGCCAGTGGGTGTCGGAGGAGCTTTTCGATTTCTGGGCGGGCAGGGTGCATCCGCTGTGGACCCTGCGCCGCGCGCGGGCGCGCCTGGTGTCCCGGCATGCCGCCAGCGCCGACGCGGTGACCCTGGTGCTGCGCCCCAACCGGCACTTCCGTGGCGTCGCGCCGGGCCAGCACGTCAATCTCGGCGTGGAGGTCGATGGCCGTCGCCTGTCGCGCAGCTACAGCCCGACGGTGCTGGATGACGGTTGCCTGGCGATCACGGTCAAGACCGTGGCCGGCGGCAGGGTCAGCCAGCATCTGGCGCAGCATGCGCAGGTGGGCGACGTGTTCGAACTGGGCCAGGCGTTCGGCGGGATGACCCTGCCGGCGGTGCCTTCCGCGCGGGTGCTGCTGCTGGCTGCCGGCAGCGGCATCACCCCGATGCGCGCGCTGGTGCGGCAGATGGAGAGCGCCGGCATGCCGGTGCAGCTCGACCTGGTGTACTGGGCGCAGCGGCGCGAGGCGGTGTGCTTCGCCGACGAACTGGCAGATGTTGCCGCCCGCCATCCCGGTTTCCGCGTGCACCTGGCGTTGACCCGCGATCCCGCCGCGCCGGCCGCGCGGGTGGGCGACTACGACTTCAGCGCGCTGGGCGACCTGTCCGGCGCGCAGGTCATGGCCTGCGGCCCCGGCGGTTTCGTCGACGCCGCCCGCGCGCGGCTGCAGGGCCAGGTGGCCACACTGCAATCCGAAGCCTTCACCCCGCCGGTGCTGCCCGATGCAGAAACCGGCAGCGTGCGCGTGGAGCTGCGCCGCAGCGGCCGCACCCTGGAACTGCCGCGCGGCACCTCGCTGCTGCAGGCGCTGGAGGCCGAAGGGCTGCGCCCGGCCAGTGGCTGCCGCATGGGCATCTGCAATACCTGCGTCTGTGGCAAGGCCAGTGGCGTGACCCGCCACACCCTGACCGGCGAATACGCGGCCGAACCGGCCACGCAAGTGAAGCTGTGCGTGAACAGCGCCAGCACCGACCTGATCCTGGAGCTCTGAGCATGCCTGCCGTGCATAACCGCGTGTTGTCCGCCACCGAACTGGATGCGTTCGGTACCGAGCTCGATGCGCTGCGTGCGCGCCACCTGGCCACGCTGGGCGCGGCCGATGCGCGCTACATCCGCCGCGTGGTGGCCGGCGTGCGCTGGACCGGCGTGGCCGGTCGCGCGCTGCTGTTCCTGGGTGCATTCGTGCACAGCGTGCTGATCCCGGCGTGGATTGCCGGCGTGGTGCTGCTGGCGCTGTCCAAGATCCTGGAAAACATGGAGCTGGCGCACAACGTCATCCATGGCCAGTACGACTGGATGGGCGATCCGCAGCTGCAGGGCAGCAGCTACGAATGGGACATCGTTGGTACCGCCGACAACTGGCGCAAGACCCACAACTTCCGCCATCACACCTATACTAACGTGCGCGGCCTCGATGACGATATCGGCTACGGCCTGCTGCGGATCTTCCCGGAGCAGCGCTGGCGCCCGTTCTACCTGACCCAGCCGGTGGTGGCGGTGGTGTTCGCGCTGCTGTTCGAGTGGGGCATCGCGATACAGGACCTGCGCCTGGGTCGCTGGTTTGCCGGCAAGATCACCTTCCGCCAGCTGCTGGCACAGGCGCGCCCGGTCGGCCGCAAGATGGGCAGGCAGATGTTCAAGGACTACCTGCTGTTCCCCGCGCTGGCCGGCCCGTTCTTCCTGCCGGTGCTGCTGGGCAACGTGGTGGCCAACGTGATCCGCAACGTGTGGACCTACGTGGTTATCTTCTGCGGGCATTTCACTGCCGATGCGGAAACCTTCCCGAAGGAATGCGTGCGCGATGAAAGCCGTGGCCACTGGTACCTGCGCCAGCTGCGCGGTTCGTCGAACATCGCCGGCGGCAAGGTTATGAACCTGATGACCGGCAACCTCAGCCACCAGATCGAACACCACTTCTTCCCGGACGTGCCGGCCAACCGCTACGCGGCCATCGCCGTGGACGTGAAGGAGATCTGCGCCCGCTACGGCCAGCACTACAACACCGGTTCGCTGCCGAAGCAGTTCGGCCAGGTGATGTGGCGCATCCTGCGCCACGCCTTCCCGAGCCGCCCGGCCCGCGTCCGTCCGCTGGTGGCCGCCACGCAGGACGCGTAGAGCCACGCCCTGCGTGGCTGCCCGTCCTTTGTTCAGTCGCTTTCCCCGCCGACGCCCTCGGCCAACGGCACCCGCGAGCCATCCAGCAGCCCGCGGCTCACCGCGCCGTTCTCGATGAACAGCAGCTCGCCGTTCTCCCCGTTCTTGATGCTGCTGTCGATGGCGATGACGCGCCCGCCATGGAAGCTGCTCACGTGCGGCATCGAGGTGTGGCCCACCACGATGCGCGTGAGGTCCAGCTGCTTCAGCAGGGTGTCGACCTGCGCGGTGTCCATGCGCCCGTCGAAATAGCCGCGGTACCAGATCGGGCTGGTCTTGCCGTCGAACAGGCGCGCGGTATCCGGCGCGGCCTTGACCTCGTCCTTGGGCAGGCCCACCGAGGCCTGGTAGAGCGCATTGGTCGCCTCCAGCCCGCGCACCAGGTCCAGGTTCTCCGGCGCGATGCCGCCATGCAGGAACAGGGTGTCGCCGATCTGCAGCAGCACCGGGCGGGTGCGCAGCCATTGGCCGATCACCGAATCGGCGCCATACAGCGCCGGATAGCTGCGCCCAAGCAGCTGCGCGCTCTTGAGGTACTTCGGGTTGACGTAGCGCAGGTCGTCGTACAGCACCATGGTTTCATGGTTGCCGAGCACGAAATGCACCGCGCCGCCGGCGGCAGCCGCCTGCTGCTGCAGGCCGTACAGCAGCCAGAACGCTTCGGTGACCTGCGGGCCACGATCGAACACGTCGCCGGCCACCACCAGGGTGGCAGTGCCCAGCGCCCAGCGGTCCTGGTTGTCGATCACGTGATGGGCGCGCAGCAGCTTCACCAGCAGGCCGTACTGGCCGTGGATGTCCGACAGCGCCACGATGCGCGGGGTGGACGGCAGGCGCGCCACCGGCGCGGCGCGCGGCGGCAGCACGGTTACCGGGTGCGGGTAGCCGCACTCGGGCAGCACCACGGTGCTGGCGCCGCGCGCGGGCAGGTCGCGCTGCACCACGTGGTCGTTGCAGACCCACTGTGCCTGGTGGCCATTGCGGGTGAGGAACACATAGGGGCCATCGGCCTCCACATGTCCGGCCGGCGCCGGTACCTCGCGGGCAGTGGCAACAAGGGGGAGCAGGACCAGCCCTGCCAGGATCAGGCGGACGGCAGCGGAACGGGCAGGAAGCAGCATCGTAACTCCAGCAGGACGGGACACGCCTGCCAGATGCTACCCGCCGGGCGCTCCGGCGGGTATGCCCGATGGGTGTGGGGGGAGCCCGTCAGAAACCGGCGCGCAGGTTGAACAGCACCCGCCGCGGCTCGCCCCAGTAGCCCGAATTGAAGAAGCCGACGTTGCGGTAATACACCTTGTCGAACAGGTTGGTCACGGTCACGCCCACGCTCAGATGGTCGTTGATCCGGTAGCGGCCCATCAGGTCGAACAGCATGTAACCGCCCTGGCGCATCTGGCCGTTGGCGGTGATCGGTGCGCCGGCCGCCGTGTAGCGACCGGTGGGAATCGGCTGCAGCTGGTAGATCGCGCTCTGCACGGTGAAGCCGCCGCCCACCATCCAGTTGCCATGCCGGTAGGTGGTGTTGAACCGGGCCAGGTGCATCGGGCTGGTGCTGGCGAAGCGGCTGCCGTCCGGATTGGTGCTGAAGGCATAGGTGTAGCCGCCGGTCATGCTCCAGTTGTCGGTGATCGAGCCGGACAGCTCGAACTCGGCGCCGTTGGTTTCAACGCCCTTGCTGGCGATGTAGGGCACGCTGCCATCGGGCAGCAGGATGTCGGCGCCGGCCGGGTCGCGCGTGGCCACGTTGTCCTGCTTCATGTAGAAGCCGTTCAGCGCGCCGTACAGGCGGCCGCCGAAGAACTCGCCCTTGAACCCGTATTCGTAGTTGTCGCCGGTCACCGGGTCGAGCAGCTGGTTGTTGATGTCGCGCAGCGCGGTGGCCTGGAACACGTCCGAATAGCTGGCGAATGCCGAGACGTTCGCGTTGAGATCGTAGATCACCCCCAGGTAGGGGGTGGGCTCATGCGCGGTGGTGCGCGCGCTTCGGCTGGTGAAGTTGCCGTTGACGTCGAAGTTGTCGGTGGTGGTCCGGTAGTCGGAATAACGCGCGCCCGCGATCACCTTCAGGTCGTCCATCGGGTTCAGGCGCAACGCTGCGTAGTAGCCGGTTTCAGTGGTGTTGACCGTGCTGGAGGGGATGCCGTAATTGACCGTGGTCGGTTTGCCGATGATGCCGTCCCAGCTGAAGATGCTGGGGAAGGCGGCCACGTTGTACGGGCGTGCGGTGATGCCGGCGCGGATCGTATCGAGGTCGCGGTCGTAGTGATTGATGCCGGCCACCAGCTCATGCGAACGGCCGAACAGCTGGAACGGGCCGGAGGCATACAGGTCGAACGCATCTTCGCGGGTTTCGGAGACCGAGTAGGTATCGGCGATGCGCAGCCCCAGGCCGGTGACCGGGTCGGCCCAGTTGCCGGTATTGGAACCAGCCAGCAGCAGGCTGTCGGTGTCGGTGCTGCGGCGGTTGTAGGCCAGGCGCCCGCTCCAGCCCGCACCGAACTGCTGCTCCAGGGTGAGGAAGTAATTGGTGCTCTCGCGGTTCCATTCATTCCAGCGCGCCGCCGCGCTGTAGGAGCGCGGCATCGTTGCCCGGCTGCCGTCGCGGAAGTACAGCGGGGAAGCGCTCCAGGCACCGCCATCGGATGCGGTCTCCAGGTAGTCAATGCCGCCGCGCAGGCGGGTGCTGTCGGTCAGGTCGGCTTCGATCACGCCATACAGGCTGGGCGAGGTGTCGTGCTGGAAGCGCACCCAGCTTTCCTTGTCGGTGTAAGCGCCGACGAAGCGGCCGCGGACCCGGCCGCCGGCGCTCAACGGGCCGCCGACGTCGACTTCGGCGCGGCGGTAATCCCAGGAGCCGGCGCTGAGGCTGGTGCTGGCCTGGAAGGTGTCGGTCGGGCGCTTGCGCACCATGTTGACCGTCGCCGACGGATTGCCCGAGCCGGTCACCAGGCCACTGGCGCCGCGCACGATCTCGATGCGCTCGTAGATCGACGTGTCGCTCAGGATCGAATTGCCGCCCGCGCCGGTGGTGTAATTGGTGGGCACGCCGTCGAACATGAAGTTGTTGATCGCAAAGCCGCGTGCGGTGAACAGGGTGCGGTTGCTGTCGTAGGACTGCACGGTCACGCCCGGCGTCTGCTGCAGCACTTCGGCGATGGTGATGAGGTTGAAGTCCTCGATGCGCTGGCGGGTGAACACGGTCAGCGACTGCGGGGTTTCGCGCAGGGTCAACGGCAGCTTGGTCGCGGTGTTGGTGCCGTAGACCTGGTAGCCCTCGGTGCGCTGGGTCACCAGCACCTTGTCCAGTTCGGTGGTCCTGGGCGTTTCGCCGTCGGGCGTGGTCACGGCCTGGGCCGATGCCAGCGCCGGCAGTGCGGCCAGCGCCAGGCACAGCGCAAGGGGGTTCCGGCGCGGGGCGCCAGTGGGGGAAAAGCGGGACATGCAGGCCTCGGTAGGAGCGGGAATCAGGAATCGGGGGATTGCGGGGCGCGGGGCGATGGACGCGCGTTGGGCGCGGTCCGGTAGCTGAGCCAGAGTAGGGGAACGGCCGCACCGACCGCCAGCACGCCAAAGGCCGCCACCACGCCGTAGGCGATGCCCCACGCGACCAGGCTGCAGGCCACGGCGCCGGCGATGCCCAGCCATCCCAGTGCCCTGAAGCGCCGCTTCTGGCGCGGGCCGGGCAGGGCGCCGAACGTATCGCGGTGGTGGCGGTCCATGCCCAATGCCAGGCATGCGAAGCCGGTCAGCGCCAGCAGCAGGGCGAGCAGGGTCATGCGCCGCTCCCGGTGGTCACCACGGCGACACCGCGCGCCGCACGCACGCGGCGCTGTGCGGGCACGTACCGGTGCACCCGGCGCGCCACCCACAGCAGTGCGGCGCCGATCAGCAGCAGGCCCAGGTCGATACCGCCCTTGGCCATGTCGCCTGCGCCCAACGCGGCGAACAGCCCACCGTGCCAGGCCAGCATGTTGAAGACCGGCAGCAGCAGCGCCAGTACCGCAGCCGTAGCCAGCTGCTCCACCCAGGCGCGGCGCGGCTGGCGCAGCGTGGCATGCACCACGCACAGCGCCCAGGCCGCGAAGAACACGCTGATTTCCGCCTTGGAACGCTGCGCCAGTGCCTCCGGCAGCAATCGGTTGCCCCACAGGAACGCCAGCATCGCCACCGGCAGGCCGGCCACGAAGGCGATGTTCATGCGCTCAACGAAGCGGAAGGCGCGTGGCGGCTGCAATGGATCGGGCAACTGCTCGCGGCGCTTCACCGTCCACAACACCAGCCCGCTGGCAACCATCAGGGTGCCGGCGACGCCGGACAGGAAGAACAGCCAACGCATCACCACCGGCGCGAAGCGGCCGGCATGCATGCCGATCATGCCGTCGCGGGTGTACACCGTGGCCGATCGCGGCGGCGGCTCGCCCAGCAGCATGCCCTGCGCATCGAAGCGCAGCGGTTCGCCGCTGTCGGCAATGCGGTCGCCGCTGTCGCGACGCAGGGTGATGCGCATGGCGGCATCGCCGGGGTGGTCGACCACTACCGAGGCGGCATGGCCGTTGCTCCACTGCGCCGCCGCCACCGGCAGCAGCGCGGCCAGCGCCGGCGGCGTCACCGCCTGGCCGCTGGGTTCGACCTTGGCCTCGCGCGGGAACAGCTCGGCGAAGAAGGCATCGCGCCCGCCGTAGTTGGCGTTCACGGCCCACGGCATGTACACGGTCATCAGGGTGATCAGACCGGTGTAGGTGATCATCAGGTGGAACGGGAGCGACAGCACCGCAAGCGCGTTGTGCCCGTCCAGCCAGCTGCGCTGGCCCTTGCCACGACGCAGGGTGAAGAAGTCGGCGAAGATCTTCTTGTGGGTGATTACGCCGCTGACGATGGCCACCAGCATGAACATCGTGCAGAAGCACACGAACCAGCGCGCCCAGATCACCGGCACGTAGTGCAGGTCGAAGTGCAGGCGGTAGAAGAAGTCGCCGCCGCGCGTTTCGCGCGCCTGCACCGGTTGGCCGCTGGCGTCGAGCGTGGCTTGCCATGGATTGGGCTGCCCGCGCTTCGGCTCCGGCGCGTCCTTGGGCTGCCAGCGCACCGACGTGGCGTTGCCGCGGCTGCCGGGCAGTTCGATCGACCAGCGGCTGGCATCCGGGGCGGTCCGGGCCAGGAACGCCTGGGCCTGGTCGAGCGCGACCTCGGCGCTCGCCGGCAGGCCCAGTTCCGGCTGCATCCAGCGGGTCAGTTCGACCCGCCAGTAGCTGGCGGTGCCGGCGATGAAGATCAGGTACAGCACCCAGCCGACCACCAGCCCGGACCAGGTGTGCAGTACCGCCTGCGACTGCCGGAAGCCCTGGCTCATGCCGCGCCTCCGCGCAGCACCAGGAACAGCAGCAGGGCCGGGGTGGCCGCCACGGCCAGGCCGACGGCGGCGCGTGCGCTGCTGCGCGCGGCGTAGGACCAGATCGCGGCCAGGGTGTAGATCACGAACGACGCCATGGTCGCGGCCAGCGCCGCGTCCGCCAGGC
>NZ_CAUQPH010000094.1:0-14875 GCF_963519925.1 uncultured Stenotrophomonas sp.
GCGGTGGTGATGGCCACCGCCTCATCGGCGTTGTCGATGGCGACCGCGCCGCCCGGCAGGCGGCGCAGGTGCGGATCGGCGCTGCCGGGCCCGCTCATGTCAGGAGCCGGCGCCGCCGTCGGGGGTGCCGACGGCCTGGTCGTCGTCGCTGTCGTCGGTGTCGTCGAAATCGACGATCACTTCGACGCCATCGTCGTGGATGGTCACTTCGTGCACATTGGCTTCGACGTCTTCATCCTCGAGGACCTCGACGGTTTCGGTGGCGTCGATGATTTCGTACTCGCCCACCGCGTCCTCTTCGTACTCGTCTTCGTCGTCGAACGCGTGGTCGTCGATCAGCTGGTAGTAGCCGCCGGCGATCAGTGCGTGCAGGGCGTCGCGGCCCTTGGCGGAGAGCTTGCGGTACAGGGGGGCGTCGATCAGTTCGGCGGCGGCCAGGGCCTGGGCGTCCTTCACCGGGAGGGCGAACTCGAGGCCGCTGCAGTACAGGCTGGCACCACGGCTGGCGCGGCGCCAGGCCAGGCGGGCCCAGGGGTGGCGGCCGAGGGTGACGCCTTCGGCGAGGGCGGCTTCGATGTCCTCGCGCGGGACGGGATCGCCGGAGGCGACGACGTCACCGGCGGCGCGGTAGGTGGTGATGAAGCGGCCGAACCAGTCGCCGAGGCGGTCGGGGTCGTTCATGCGGATGGCGTTGAGGGCCTGGACGACGCGGTTCATGGCGACGACGTCGATTTCGTTGGGATCTTCGGGGACGGTGAGGTCGGGGTCCTGGTAACGGATGGACTCGTCGGCATCCATGATCAGGGTGTCGAGGTAGTCGCTGATCAGTTCGGCGGAGGCGGGGGCGCGCATGCCGAAGGAGAAGGTCAGGCAGGGGTCTTCGGCGACGCCGTTGTGGGGGACGTTGGGCGGCAGGTAGAGCATGTCGCCGGGTTCGAGCACCCAGTCGTGGGTGGGCTTGAAGCGGCGCAGGAGCTTCAGTTCGACGTCGTCGCGGAAGTCGAGCGGGGGGCGCTTGCCCTTGGTGGATTCGCTGGCGTCGATCTGCCACCGGCGGTGGCCATGGGCCTGCAGCAGGAAGACGTCGTACTGGTCGACGTGGGCGCCGACGGAGCCGCCGGTGGCGGCGAAGCTGATCATGACGTCGTCCATGCGCCAGCGCGGCAGGAAGTCGAAGTGGGCGATCAGGGCGCGCACGTCGGGGTCCCACTTGTCGACATCCTGGACCAGCAGGGTCCAGTCGTGGTCGGGCATGCCGGGAAATTCCTCTTCCTGGAACGGGCCGCTGCGCACGCTCCAGCCGTCGGTGGCGCGGTCATGGGTGATCAGGCGGGCGAGGGCGGTTTCCTCGCAGGCCAGGCCGGCCAGGTCTTCGGGCTGCAGCGGGGTTTCGAAATCCGGGAAGGCGCCGCGGATCAGCAGCGGACGCTTCTGCCAGTAGTCGCGCAGGAAGGTGGCGGCGGGCATGCCCAGCGGCAGGCCGGGACGGGCCTGGACTTCGATGACGGGGGTTTTGGTCTTGCGGACGGCCATGGGGGGAATCCTTGCAACGTGTAGACGGAATACGGTTGGCGCAGCGGACGGAGCGCGCGCTCGTCCCGCCATTGTCCGCTGGTTGGACAGGATCTGCACCTGCGCCGCACTGTCGCGCGCGTCCCGGTAGCGCCAACGGGGAGGACCGCTTGGCGCGTGCATCTGCGCGTGGCAACGCCTCCGGTAGGGTTGGGTCCCAACCAACCGCCGTGAACCCGTCCGCGCCCGGTAACGCAGTGCATTGATCGGAAGGGTAGCGCCGACCGTTGGTCGGCCCACGCGGCCCCAAACGAAAACGGGGCACCGGAAATTCCGATGCCCCGTCCGGGGTCACTGCTGTGACGCGCGAATCAGATCGCCTTGGCCAGATCCGCGGCCAGGCCGATATACCCACCCGGGGTCAGCTCGCGCAGGCCCTGCTTGGCGTCTTCCGGCAGGTCCAGCGATTCCACGAACGCCTTCATCGATTCGGCGGTGATGCCCTGGCCGCGGGTCAGGGCCTTGAGCTGTTCGTAGGGGTTGGGCAGGCCATGACGACGCATGACGGTCTGGACCGCTTCGGCCAGCACTTCCCAGGCCGCGTCCAGGTCGCCATCGAGCCGCTCGGGATTGACGGTCAGCTTGCCCAGGCCCTTGGCCAGCGAATCCAGGGCGACCTGGCTGTGGCCGAAGGCGGTGCCCAGGGCGCGCAGGACGGTGGAATCGGTGAGGTCGCGCTGCCAGCGGCTGATCGGCAGCTTGGCGCTGAAGTGTTCGAAGAGGGCGTTGGCGATGCCGAAGTTGCCTTCGGCGTTCTCGAAGTCGATCGGGTTGACCTTGTGCGGCATGGTCGAGGAGCCGACTTCGCCTTCCTTGAGCTTCTGCTTGAAGTAGCCCAGCGAGATGTAGCCCCAGATGTCGCGGGCCAGGTCGATCAGGATGATGTTGGCGCGGCGGGCGGCGTCGCCGATTTCGGCGATGTTGTCGTGCGGTTCGATCTGGGTGGTGTAGGGGTTGAACACCAGGCCAAGGCTTTCGACGAAGCGCTGGGCGAAGGCCGGCCAGTCAACGTCCGGGTAGGCGATGGCGTGGGCGTTGTAGTTGCCGACGGCGCCGTTGATCTTGCCGGTCAGCTCGACCGCGGCGATCTGGCGGCGCTGGCGCTCGAGGCGGGCGACCACGTTGGCCACTTCCTTGCCCAGGGTGGTAGGCGAGGCGGTCTGGCCGTGGGTGCGCGAGAGCATCGGCTGCGCGGCCTGGGCATGGGCCAGGGCGCGCAGGGTGGTGGCGATGCCGTCCAGCGACGGCAGCAGCACCGTGTTGCGGGCTTCTTCCAGCATCAGGCCGTAGCTGAGGTTGTTGATGTCCTCGCTGGTGCAGGCGAAATGCACGAACTCCAGCGCCGGGCCCAGCTCGGCGTCGTCCTTCAGCTGTTCCTTGATGAAGTACTCCACCGCCTTGACGTCATGGTTGGTGGTGCGCTCGATCTCCTTCACCCGCGCTGCGTGGGCCGGCGCGAAGTCGTCGGCGAGGGCGCGCAGGCGCGCCGCAGCGGCGGCCGGGAACGGGGCCAGCTCGGCGATGCCCGGCTCGTTGGACAACGCCAGCAGCCACTCCACCTCCACCTTCACGCGGGCCTTGATCAGGCCGTATTCGGAGAAGATCGGGCGCAGCGCATCGACCTTGCCGGCGTAGCGGCCATCGAGCGGGGACAGGGCGAGCAGGGCGAATTCGGACATGGCGGGCGCAGGCAATGACGGCGGGGGCCGTCATTCTACGCTGCCCCGGGCGCCTCGTCGGCCTCTTCGGGGGCGCGGCGCACGGTCACGGCCTGGATCCGGTGTCCGGCCATCCGCTTGACCGTGAACAGCTGGCCGTCGATCCGCACCTGTTCGCCCTCTTCGGGCAGGCGCTGCAGCTGGTGCACGATCAGCCCGCCGACCGAGTTCAGGTGCTCGGGGGCGGCCAGGTCGCGACCCAGCAGGCGTTCCAGGCGGAAGATGGACGTGGAGCCCGCCACCAGCAGGCTGCCGTCGGCGCTGCGGGTGGGCGCGTCGGTGACCACGTGCGGGTGTTCGTCCTCGATGTCGCCGACCACCACTTCCAGCAGGTCTTCGAGGGTGAAGTAACCCAGGATGCGGCCGTGTTCCTCCACGCACAGGGCCATGTGCGTGGTGCCGGTGCGGAAGCGCTCGAGCACGGCGGTGACCGGGGTTTCCAGCGCGATCAGGTTGGCCGGGCGGAGCAGGGCGCGCAGGTCGTCGGTGGGATGCCCCCGGGCGATCTCCACCAGCACGTCCTTCATGTGCAGCACGCCAAGCACTTCGTCGCCGTCCGGGTCGAACCAGGGGTAACGGCTGTAGCGGCTTTCGGCGAACTCGGCCATCACCTCGGCCAGGCCCATGCCCTGGCGGAACACGCGCATGTGCTCGCGCGGGCGCATCAGGTCGCCGGCGACCAGTTCGGGCAGCTCGAGCGCGTGGCTCATCTGGGTCAGGTCCTGGTCCGGGGCGCCGGCACCGGGCTGCTGGCGCGCGACGATGAGCTTGAGCTCTTCGCGCGAGTAGCGGTGCGAGGTGTGCTCGACATCGCCCCAGCCGGCCAGCCGCAGCAGCGCGTTGGCGCTGTGGTTGAGCAGCCAGATCGCCGGGAACATGGCCCAGTAGAACAGGTACAGCGGGGCCGCGGTCCACAGCGACATGGCTTCCGGGCGGCGGATCGCCATCGACTTCGGGGCCAGTTCGCCCAGCACGATGTGCAGGAACGAGATCAGGCTGAAGGCGATGATGAAGGCGGTGAGGCGGGCGGCGTCCGCGCCCATTCCCAGGGCGTCGAACACGGGCTGCAGCAGGTGCGCGAAGGCCGGCTCACCGACCCAGCCCAGGCCGAGCGAGGACAGGGTGATGCCGAGCTGGCAGGCCGAAAGATAGGCATCCAGGTGCGAATGCACGTTGAGCAGCAGGCGGCCGCGCCAGCCGTGCCGGGCAGCCAGGCCGACGGCCTGGGTGTGGCGCAGTTTGACCAGGGCGAACTCGGCGGCGACGAAGAAGCCGTTGAGCACCACCAGGAACAGGGCGAACAGCAGGAGCAGCAGGTTGCCGACGATCATGCGCGCCCTCGGCGCCATGCGCTTCTGGTGACGGCGGGGAAGAAACAGGTAGGCCACGACCGTTGGTCGTGGCACGCACTACAGTGGGGGTCGTCGCCCATGGGAAGCGGGATACTGTCTGAATGAACACGAATCCCGAGTCTAGCCGAACCGCTGCGCGGTTGGGTTTCAAACCGGCTTGGGAGTATTGTGAGCGCAGCCGCCAGCCAGGGAATGAAGGCCCGTTGCCAGCCGCCGTTCCCTTTCCCCACTGAAAGAACCGCGGAGTTGTGCAATGAGCAAGGGTTTCAGGACCGAACATGACAGCATGGGCGAACTGCAGGTGCCTGCAGACGCGCTATGGGGCGCGCAGACGCAGCGTGCGGTGGACAATTTCCCGGTGTCCGGGCAGCGCATGCCGCGCGGGTTCATCCGCGCGCTGGGCCTGGTGAAAGGTGCCGCTGCTGCGGTGAACGCCGAACTGGGCCACCTGCCGAAGAACATCGCCAAGGCGATCGAGAGCGCGGCCGAAGAGGTTGCCGAAGGCGCCCACGATGCGCATTTCCCGATCGACATCTACCAGACCGGTTCGGGCACGTCGTCGAACATGAATGCCAACGAGGTGATTGCCACGTTGGCCAACCGTGCGGGCAAGGCAGGGAAGACGTCGGTGCACCCCAACGACCACGTCAACCAGGGCCAGAGCTCGAACGATGTGATCCCGACGGCGTTGCGGGTGTCGGCGCTGCTGGGGGTGCAGGAACAGCTGCTGCCGGCGCTGGTGCACCTGCGCAAGACCATCGACAAGCGCGGCCGTGCGCTGCGCAGGGTGGTCAAGACCGGGCGCACGCACCTGATGGATGCGATGCCGCTGACCTTCGAGCAGGAATTCGGTGCGTGGTCGGCGCAGCTGGCGTCGGCGCAGGAGCGGCTGGAGGACAGCCTGAAGCGGCTGCGCCGCCTGCCGCTGGGCGGCACGGCGATCGGGACCGGGATCAATGCGGATCCCCGTTTCGGTGAGCGGGTGGCAAAGCGGCTGAAACAGCAGACGGGGGTGCGCTTCGACAGCGCGGAGAACAAGTTCGAGGGGCTGGCGGCACAGGACGATGCGGTGGAGCTTTCCGGCCAGCTCAATGCGTTGGCGGTGGCGCTGATCAAGATCGCCAACGATCTGCGCTGGATGAATGCCGGGCCGCTGGCGGGGCTGGGCGAGATAGAGTTGCCGGCGTTGCAGCCGGGCAGTTCGATCATGCCGGGCAAGGTCAATCCGGTGATTCCGGAGGCGACGGTGATGGTGTGCGCGCAGGTGATCGGGCACCACACGGCGATCACGGTGGCCGGGCAGACCGGCAACTTCCAGTTGAACGTGACGCTGCCGCTGATCGCGGCGAACCTGCTGGATGGGATCGGGTTGCTGTCGAACATTTCGCGCCTGCTGGCCGATACGGCGATTGCCGGGCTCAAGGTGCGCGAGGACCGGGTCCGCGAGGCGCTGGGCCGCAATCCGATCCTGGTGACGGCGTTGAACCCGATCATCGGCTACGAAAAAGCGGCGGCCATTGCCAAGCGCGCCTACAAGGAGCAGCGCCCGGTGCTGGACGTGGCCAAGGAAGACAGTGGTTTGAGCGAAGCCGAGCTGCGGCGGTTGCTGGATCCGGCGGCGCTTACCGCTGGCGGCATTCATGCCGGCGGTGGCGGTGGTGGCTGATCGCTGACTGCGCGAAGCGAACAGCAGCGTCTCAATTGTCCCGAGCTGGGGCGGCCGACGGGCAGCCCCCTACGGGACACGCCGTGAATCCATCCGTGGAGGCTTGTCAAAAACATCCATGTTTTTGACAGTCCCTACGGGGGCTACCCGCCGGCCGCCCTCGACAGAGGGTCGTGTGCGGACGGCAACGGCATGCACCGGTCCGCGTAGTGACACGCCATGCGTGTCTGCTGTTCTACAGAAGGCACGTCAGCGCCGATCGGCCACGATGTTGTCGAAGGTCTCGGTGTAATTCTTGAACTGCGGGATGCGGGTGACCAGGTCCGGCGGGATCGGCTGCATGCCCGGCGGGACCACGATCTTCACCGCGCGCATGTCCGGGTCGTGCGGGGCGTCGACCAGCGTGTTCTGGCGCAGTACCTGCAGCTGGCCGAACATGGTCTGCAGCATCGCCTGCTGGCCGTCGTCGAGCGGGATTTCGATCTCGTCGACCTTCATGTGGCCGTTGGGCAACACGATGATGTTCGGGGCCGGGGCGCGGCGCACGGTGACCATGCCGTCGCTGACGGTGATCTTCGGTTTGCTGCGCTCCGCGCGGTGGTTGCGGTACTCCTGGTCGCAGCCGGTGGCGGCCAGGCAGAACAGGGCGAACAGGAGCAGGCACAGCTTCTTCATGGTCGGCGAAGAACGAAAAAGGGGAGGACTAGTGTAGTCCCCCCCCGTGCAGATGGCCCGCCTGCGACCGAACGTCGCAGGGACGTGGGCGTCAGCTGCGGCAGTCGTCGATGTCGCTCTGGTCCATCGTGGCGTACGGTTTGAAGGCCGGCAACGCCACGGCCAGGGCCTGCTGCTTGGCCAGCATGGTCGGCAGCAGGCCACACAGCTGCTGGGCGCTGGCTTCCATCTTGGCCGCTTCGGCGTTCACCTTCTCCTCGATGCCCTCGGTGTTGCCGGAGAACACGCCGCGCAGTGCTTCGCCGGCGGCTTTCACGCCCAGGCTGGCGCCGGCCACGCCGATGTCCATGCCGGCCCCGGCCAGCGCTTCAACGCTCCTGCGGTAGTCCAGCAGCAGCGCGCGCTGTCTGGCGTCGACGGTCACGGCCTTGCCATTGATCAGCAGGTCGCCCTGCGGCGTGATCTCAGCCTTGTCGGACTGGTCGTTGGAGATCTTGATGTTGCCCTGGGCGAGCTCCACCCGGGCCTTGTCGGTGGCGGCCTTGACCTTGCCGCCGATCGAATCGGCATCCACCACCGGCGTACCGGTGGAGGATGCCGGCTTGCCGGAGTTGCCGGAGTTGCTGGAGTCGCCGCAGGCGGCCAACGGCAGGCACAGAGTCAGCAGCAGGGCGGGAAGCAGTCGGGTGTTCATGGCGTGGGCTCCTTACTTGCCGCGCGGCAGCTGGACGCGGCCACGGACGTTGCTGTGCTTGATGTCGCCGCTGCCGCTGTTGGCCACCTTCAGGTCGCCGCCGACATCGCGGACGGTCACGTCGCCCGAACCGTGGCGTTCCACCGTGACGCCGGCGCCGACATCGCGCGCTTCGAAATCGCCCGAGCCGATGTTGCCCAGGCGGACGCTGCCCTTGACCTGGCGCAGGTCGACATCGCCCGAACCGACCGTCTTGATCTCCACGTTGCCGGCCACCCCGTCCAGGGTCAGGTCGCCCGAGCCGATGGTGCCGACCACGGCGTTGCCGCGCAGGTTGCGGGCATCGAAATCGCCCGAGCCGACCGACAGCAGGTTGAGTGCGCCGGCGCCGTCCAGCTCGACATCGCCCGAGCCGATCGCCGCGGTCACCAGGCCCTTGATGTCGCGCAGCTTGATGTCGCCGGAACCCACGTCCGCGCTCAGCGAATGTGCCCCGGTCACCGATGCGTCGCCGGAACCGACCTTCATCTGGATCAGGACGTTGTCCGGGATCGTGCCGCGCAGGTCGAGGTAGGCGTAGCTGTTGCCGCTCATGTTGATCCGCAGGCCATGGTTTTCGCGCAGCAGCTTCACCACCAGCTTGTCGCCCACCTTCTGCTGGGTCACGGTCAGCTCGGGCAGCCAGTCGGCGTTGGAGGCACAGGCGCGGCCGCTGAGCTGGGCGCTACCCGGCCCGGCCTGCAGCACCAGGTCGTGCTGGTTGACCTCGAACACCACGGCCTTGGCACCGGCAACGTCGAGCTTCAGGTCGCGTGGGGCATTGAATTTGCAATGCGGTTCATCGGCCAGTGCGGTGAGCGGCAGCATCAGCAGGGAAGCGAAGGCGAGCGTGCGGATCATGGGTGGTTCCTCGAGAGGGAGGGGATCAGATTTCGCCGGCGCGGCGGCGCAGGCGGATGGCGACGATGATGAACACGACACCGGCAGCAGCGCCGATCCACAACTCCGGCAGGGCCAGTGCCGCCAGTTGGCTGGACGGGGACAGCGCGGCGGCCACGTTGTCGCTGTCGCGCATGACCGCCTGCAGCTGGTCGGCACGGTAGAACAGGTCGCTGCCCGGCAGGGTGCCCAGCAGCAGGCGACCGACGATGTGCTGCCAGAACCAGCCGCTGGTCATGTCGAACAGCTTCATCACGTTGGTCGTGCTGACGATGATGCCGGCGAACAGCGGCAGCATCACCGCCCACAGGAACGGCTTGGACTTGGCCCAGGCCGACCACATCAGCAGCCAGCCCACGGTCGGCAGTGCCCACAGCAGGTACACCGGCAGCCAGGACACGTGGCCGGCCACGAACGCCAGCGGGCTGGCCGGGCCCCAGATCAGGGTCATCGGGTTGCCGCCATGGGCCAGCACGATCACCGTCAGGAGCAGCAGGAAACCGAACATGGTCAGCACCGAGGCGACCACCGCGATCACCGGTGCCACCAGCAATGCGCTCAGCGCCTTGGAGAGCACGGTCTGGGTGTCCGACAGCGGAAGGGACTTCCAGAACAGGATGCTGCGGTCGCGGCGGTCGTCATACAGGGCGCCCAGGCAGTAGAAGAACACCACGAAAGCCAGCACCACGAACGGCCACAGCGAGCTCATCACCAGGGTCGCATCCAGGGCATTGCCGAGGTCGGCGATGTTCCTGGCATCCAGGTGTTCGGTCAGCAGCTTGAGGTCCAGGCCGTTGACGTTGATGTTGGTGTCGTCGATATGCAGGCTGCCGTTCTCGGCGGCGCGGCGCAGGCCCCAGAGGCCGATCAGGATGCCGATCAGGCTCATCACCAGCGAGATGGCGCCGGCGATCAGCGGTGCCCACAGGAAACCGCCACGGTTTTCCCAGTACTCGCGCTTGAGCAGCCACTTGAAGGTGCTGGCCTTGCTGATGGGGTGGTGGTGGACGACGTTCATGCGTAGGTTCCCTTCATGATGGCCACGAACAGATCCGCCAGCCCGGGGCTGCGGATTTCGCCAAGCGGCGTGAGCTGGGCGCGCGGCACCCCGTCGAACAGCAGGACGGTCTTGCCGAACGGCAGGCTGCGCTCGTCGATCGGCTTGAGCGCACGTGCGGCGTCCAGCGTCTCGGCCGATACCAGTACTTCGGTGTAACGCTCGCCGACCTCTTCCATGTCGGCGGTGAGCACGATGCGGCCGTCGCGGATGAACATCACGTCGGTGAGGATGTGTTCGATCTCCTCGACCTGGTGGGTGGTCACGATGATCGTCTTCTGCTCGTCGAAGTAGTCTTCCAGCAGGCGCTGGTAGAACTCCTTGCGGTACAGGATGTCCAGGCCCAGGGTGGGTTCGTCCAGCACCAGCACCTTGGCGTCGATGGCCATCACCAGGGCCAGGTGCAGCTGCACGATCATGCCCTTGGACAGCTCGCGCACGCGCTGGCGCGGCTGCAGCTTGGTCGCGGCCAGGAACCGTTCGCAGCGGGCGCGGTCGAAGCGCGGGTGGACCCCGGCGACGAAATCGATCGCCTCGCGCACCTTCATCCAGCGCGGCAGCACCGCCACGTCGGCGATGAAGCAGACATCGTTCATCAGCGCGTTGCGCTGCACGGTCGGGTCCAGCCCGAGCACGCTCAGGTCGCCCTCCACCGTGGTCAGGCCCAGCAGCGCCTTCAGCAGGGTGGTCTTGCCGGCGCCATTGGGGCCGATCAGGCCGGTGATCCGGCCCGGGGCGATCGTGAAGCTGGTGTTGTCCAGCGCGAGCGTGGACTTGTAGGCCTTGCGCAGGCCTCGGGCGGAGATGACGACATCACTAGCAACGGCATTCATGAGGATTTCCCCTGGGGCAGCAATTCGTCGAGATGCAGGCCCAGGCGCTGGATGCGCTCCAGGACCAGCGGCCATTCTTCGTTGAGGAAGCGGTCGCGCTCGCTGCTGCGCAGCTGCGTGGCCGCTTCTTCGGTCATGAACATGCCCAGCCCGCGGCGCTTCTCGACCAGGCCTTCGTCGGCCAGCTCCTGGTAAGCACGCGATACGGTGATGGGATTGAGCTGGTACTCGGCGGCCACCTGTCGGACCGAAGGCAGCGCGTCGCCGGGCTTGATGATGCTGTCGAGCATCATGGCGATCACGCGTTCCTTCAGCTGACGGTAGATCGGAGCACCATCGCTCCATTGGATATCGCTCATGGTCAGCTCCGTGGGTTCAGCGACTGTGCGAATGAGAAGTAAGGCATGGACAGGGAGCTGTGCAGCCGGCGGGGAGGCGTGGGGGCGCCGTCGGCGGTCCCTGCCTTGATGACGCCTGCGTCCTGCGGGCCTTCAAACGCACCGGTGGCGGTCTCGCCGCCACGGTCACCGGCGGGGATGCTGAACCAGCCCAGCAACAGCAGCGCGGACGCGGCCGTGAGGGCTTTGGCGGAGTGGTGGCGCATGCGGTTCATGGGCTTCCCCTGCATCAGGTGACTGGTGTTGTATGCAACTATAACACCGGCACAGCCAAGTGCAATACCCGACAACACCCAACTGATGGCAGGGGCATGACAACGTCTGCGAGATCATCTTAACCCATTGATTATCATGAGATTTAGGATGTTGTGGTGGGCTGGGCCGGTCTGCAGGCATTCAGCCGCGTGACGGCCATGTACGTCAACCGCGTAGTGAAACCCCCGGTGATATAGTCCGCCTTTCCCTGCAGGACAGGGTTTTCCAGCCCCTTTACCGGAGTTTCCAATGCCCCAGTCCCACCGCGCGACTTCCCCGTTCCACGCCACCCGGGCGCGCGCCTGCCGCTGGGGCAGTGGGCTGCTGCTGGTCGGGTTGCTGGGCGCCGGGTCCGCCCAGGCCGCTGATCTGCTTGACCTCAACTACCGGCCGCTGGCCGGCAAGACCGAGGTGAACCTGGAAAAGCAGTACGGAGGCAAGGTGCTGCTGGTGGTCAATACCGCCAGCAAATGCGGCTTCACCCCGCAGTACGAGGCGCTGGAAGGGCTGCAGACCCGATACGCCGCGCGCGGCTTCTCGGTGCTGGGCTTCCCGTCCAATGATTTCAAGGGCCAGGAGCCGGGCAGCGAGAAGGAGATCCAGGAGTTCTGCACGCTTACCTATGGCGTGAAGTTCCCGATGTTCCAGAAAGTGCAGGTCACCGGCACCGGCGCCACGCCGCTGTACCAGCGCCTGACCGCCGCCACCGGCGTTGCGCCCGGCTGGAACTTCCACAAATACCTGCTGTCGCGCGATGGTCGGGTGGTGGCGCAGTTCTCCAGCAAGGTCAAGCCGGACAACAAGGAACTGGTCGCGGCAATCGAACGTGAGCTGTCCGTCACGCCGGCCAAGCGCTGACATCCTCGACATCTCGCATGTGCGTGCGACAATGCTGGTTTCGCGCCGACGTCGGCGTCCAGTCACTTCCAGGAAAGCAGCGAATGAAGATGGGAATGCGCGGCGCCGCGGCGTCGGTTCTGATTCTGGCGATGGGTGCCACCGGTACCGTGATGTCGCAACAACCGGCTGCAGGTGCAGCCGCAAAGGAGACTTCGACCTTGACCTCCCAGCGTGAAAAAGTCGGCTATGCCATTGGTTTGGACGTCGCAAACTCGTTCGCCCCGATCGCCGATGAAATCGATCTGGCCGCCCTGCGTCGTGCAGTCACCAACGCCTTCGAAGGCAAGCAGCCGCTGATCAGCCAGGAAGAAGCCCAGAAGACCGACCAGTCGCTGCGCACCGCGATGGCCGTCAAGAGCGGCCAGCCGGTGCCGGGCATGGCCCCGGGCACCCCGGCGCCGAAGGTGGACCGCGAAAAGGTCGGGCTGATGCTCGGCAGCTACGCGGTGGGCCCGTCGCTCGCGCAGCTGAAGGACGATGTCGACCTGGATGCCATGTTCGACGCGATCCAGACCGCGTTCGCCAAGGGCACCCCGAAGATGACCGCCGACCAGGCCAAGGCCACCATGGAGGCCTTCATGGCGTCCAAGCAGGCCGACATGCAGGCCAAGGCAGCCGCCCAGGCCGGTACCAACCGTGCCGAAGGCAACGCGTTCCTGGCCGAGAACAAGAAGAAGCCGGGCGTGGTCACCACCGCGTCGGGCCTGCAGTACCAGGTGCTGCGCCCGGGTGCGTCCGACGGCCCGCGCCCGATGCCGACCAGCAAGGTCAAGGTCCACTACGAAGGCAAGCTGCTCGACGGCACGGTCTTCGACAGCAGCTACCAGCGCGGCCAGCCGATCGATTTCGGCCTGGACCAGGTGGTCAAGGGCTGGTCGGAAGGCGTTGCGCTGATGCCGGTGGGCGCCAAGTACCGCTTCTGGATCCCGGGCGAGCTGGCCTATGGCGAGCAGGGCACCCCGGGCGGTCCGATCGGTCCGAACGCGACGCTGACCTTCGACGTCGAACTGCTGGACGTACTTCCGTAACGGACCTGGAGTGACCACGGACATGCGTGTCGCAATTTTCGGTACCGGCTATGTCGGACTGGTCACGGGTACCTGCCTGGCCGACGTCGGCCACCAGGTGGTCTGCGTCGATATCGACCAGGCCAAGGTCGACGGCCTCAACCGTGGCGTCATCCCGATCTACGAGCCGGGCCTGGAGCCGATGGTCAAGGCCAACCATGCCGCCTCGCGGCTGGCCTTCACCACCGACGCCGCTTCCGCGGTCGCGCATGGCCAGGTGATCTTCATCGCCGTGGGCACGCCACCGGACGAGGACGGCAGCGCCGACCTGCAGTACGTGCTGGCCGTGGCCCGCACCATTGGTCGGCACATGCGTGTGCCGACCGTGGTGGTGAACAAGTCGACCGTGCCGGTAGGCACGGCCGACAAGGTACGCGCCGCGATCGCTGCGGTGCTTGCCGAGCGTGGCGAGGACATCGCGTTCGACGTGGTGTCCAACCCCGAATTCCTGAAAGAAGGCGACGCCGTTGCCGACTGCATGCGGCCGGACCGCATCGTGATCGGTGCGACCAACGCCGAATCGGTGGCGCTGATGCGTCGCCTGTACGCGCCGTTCAACCGCAACCACGACCGCGTGGTGGAAATGGACGTGCGCTCGGCCGAACTGACCAAGTACGCCGCCAACGCCATGCTGGCGACCAAGATTTCGTTCATGAATGAAATCGCCAACATCGCCGAGAAGGTCGGTGCCGACGTCGAACAGGTCCGCCAGGGCATCGGCTCGGACCCGCGCATCGGCTGGCATTTCATCTACCCGGGCGCCGGTTATGGTGGCTCGTGTTTCCCCAAGGACGTGCAGGCGTTGGCCCGCACCGCGCAGCAGCATGGCCATGAGCCCACCCTGCTCAACGCGGTGGAAGCGGTCAACGACGCACAGAAGGGGCATCTGTTCCAGCTGATCCAGCGCCACTACGACCGTGGCGAGGACGAAGGCGTGCGCGGCCGCACCTTCGCGGTGTGGGGTTTGGCGTTCAAGCCCAACACCGACGACATGCGCGAAGCGTCCAGCCGGCGCCTGCTGGCCCAGCTGTGGGAGGGCGGCGCCAAGGTGCGCGCCTACGACCCGGAAGCCACCGAGGAAGCGCGCCGCATTTTCGGCGAGCGCGATGACCTGGTGTTCTGCGACAGTGCCTGGGATGCCATCGAAGGCGCCGACGCGCTGGTGGTGGTGACCGAGTGGAAGCAGTTCCGCAGCCCGGACTTCGCCCGCCTGCGCGACACCCTGAAAGACGCCGTGGTGTTCGACGGCCGCAACCTGTACGACCCGCAGGAGCTGGAAGCGGCGGGCCTGGCCTATTACGGCATTGGCCGGGGACGTTCGCTGCATGCATGAGTCCACTCCCTCCGCGCGTGAGCAGGCGCTGGAAGCGCGCCTGGTCGAACTTGAGATGCGCGTTTCCTTCCAGGAACAGGCCTTGGCCGAGCTCAGCGAAGCGCTGGCCGATGCGCGCATCGAGGGCAGCCGCAACGCCGACCTGACCCGCCTGCTGCTGGAAGACCTGGGCAAGGTCCGCAACGCGCTGTATTCCGATTCGGGCGAAGAACCACCGCCCCCGCACTACTGATCGACCCAACGTCATGAGCGATACCCTCCGCGACCAGCTGCTGGGCCTGGGCTTCAAGTCCGCGCCTGCGCCCGAACGCAAACCCGATGCCCGCCGCGATGGCCGGCCCCCGAATAAACCGCATGGCGCCCGCCCGCCGGGCAAGGCCGCCGACGGCGCCCGTCCGCCGCGCGACGGCCAGCGC
>NZ_CAUQPH010000095.1:0-14826 GCF_963519925.1 uncultured Stenotrophomonas sp.
GCCCGCGACGGCGACGCCCGTCGTGGTCCGCAGGGCAAGGACCGCCCCGGTGGCGGCGCGCGTCCCGGCCAGGGCCAGGGCGCTGGCCAGGGCAAGCCGCGTTCGCGCGAGGACATCGACCTGGCCAAGGCCTACGCGATCCGCGCGCAGAAGGAAAAGGACGACCGCATCGAAGCGGAGCGCCTGAAGCAGGAAGAAGCGCGCGTGCGCCGCGAGGCCAAGCTGAAGCTGGACGAGCTGCTGAAGGGCAAGGCGCTGAATGACGAAGCCGCCGACATCGCACGGCACTTCCCGTATGGCGGCAAGATCAAGCGCATCTACGTCAACGCGGAACAGCTCAGGGCGCTCAATGCCGGCGAGCTGGGCGTGCTGCAGAGCAATGGCCGTTACCTGCTGGTCACTGCCGCCGTGCTGGACGAGGCCGAGGCGGTTTTCGCGCCGTCGGTGGCGCTGCGGGTGGACCCGAATGCAGCGGCCGAAGATGATCCGTATGCCGATCCTGCGTACCAGGTGCCGGACGACCTGGTCTGGTAAAAAAGCGGGTATCGACCAACGGTCGATACCTACCTGACGGGTTGAATGCGGTAGCGCACGACCGTTGGTCGTGCGGCAAAGGAGTGTGCATGCAGGAAGGCCAATTGCGACAAACCTACGTCCCCCACATCGACGGCCTGCGCGCCGTCGCCGTGCTGTCGGTCATCCTGTATCACCTCAAGGCCAGCTGGTTGCCCGGTGGGTTCACCGGCGTCGACGTGTTTTTCGTGATCTCCGGTTTCGTGGTCAGCGCCTCGGTCGACCGCCTGCCGGCGATGGGCGGCTGGCAGGGCCTGCTGCGTTTCTACGCGCGCCGCATCCGCCGGATCGTGCCGGCGCTGGTGGTGTGTCTGCTGGTCACGGCGCTGTTCAGCGCACTGTTCATTCCCGAATCCTGGCTCAGCGAGACCAGTGACAAGACCGGCCGGCGCGCGTTCTTCGGTCTCAGCAACTGGGTACTGGCCAGCACCGGCAACGACTACTTCTCGCCGCGCACCGAATTCAATCCCTACACCCACACCTGGTCGCTCGGCGTTGAGGAGCAGTTCTACCTGCTGTTCCCGCTGCTGTTCCTGGCGTGGTCGCGCGGTGGCCGTGCACGCCTGCTGTCGGTCACGCTGTTCGCGTTGGCCACGTTCGCCTCGCTCGGCTATGCGCTGCGGCTGGCCGGGCAGGGCGGGCAGGAGATCCAGGCGTTCTACGTGACCACCACCCGCTTCTGGCAGCTCGGCGCCGGTGTGCTGCTGTACCAGGCGATGACCCTGGCCAGGCAGTTCGATGTGGCGCCGCAGCCTGGCCGGATCTCGTGGCGTTCACCGCTGCTGCTGCTGGCCGTGGCGGCCCTGGGCTACGGGCTGTGGGCGGCGCGACCCGGTCACTCGCCGTGGCCGGACGGCCTGTGGCCGGTACTGTCCACGCTGCTGTTGCTGGGCCTGCTGCACGGGCATCGCGGCGGCTGGACCGGCCGCGCGCTGGCCAGTGCGCCGATGGTCTGGATCGGCAAGCTCTCGTACTCGCTGTACCTGTGGCACTGGCCGGTCTTCGTGCTGTTCCGCTGGACGGTGGGGCTGGAGACGCCGCTGGCCGGCGCTTGCGCGGTGCTGCTGGTGTTCGTGCTGGCCTGGCTGTCCTGGCGCTGGGTGGAGCAGCCGCTGCGCCACGGTGCACGCGGGCCGCGCACCCACGGGCGCTGGGTGCTGCTCGGGCTGGCGGTGCTGGTGCTCGGCGCCGGCCTGCAGTCGGTGCTGGTCAAGCAGCAGAAGCACATCTCGTTGAGCACGGTCAGCCGCCATCCGCTGGACTGGTACCCGTATGCAAAGGCCCTGAAAAAGGAAGTCCCGGAGTGCCGCGTGGTCGAATCGAGCATTCCGGTGGTCGGCGGGCAGGCGCGCCTGCTGCAGCGGGGCGACTGCCCGGGCGGCAGCGGGGCGAGCGGGGTGCTGTTCGTGGCCGGCGATTCGCACGCATTGGTCTACAACGAACTGCTGCGCCGGAAGGTGGTGCAGGACGGCGGCCAGGTGCGGCTGTACGGCAGCGGCGGCTGCGCGCTGGTCGGCATGCAGGGCTGGCGCGGTGCGAACCCGGCCTGCGAGGCTTACACGCGCAACGTGATCGAGGATATCCAGGCCACCGCGCGCGCGGGCGACGTGCTGTTCCTGCCGGGCCTGCGCGTGCCGCGCCTGGCCGAGCAGTACCAGCTGTTCGACATCGCGCAGGTCCAGGCCGATCTGGCCAGCCCGGCAGCGGTGCAGGGGCGCGCGGCCGAGGTCGCCGCCGCCATCGCGCAGTTGCGGCCGTTGGCCGAACGCGGCGTGCGGATCGTGCTGGAAGCGCCCAAGCCGGTGCTGCCGGCGCCGCCGTATCGCTGTTCGGACGCGTTCAACCGGCACAATCCGATCTGCGTCAATGGCATGCAGATACCGCGTGCCCGGACCGAAGCCATGCGCGCGCCCGTGCTGGACAGCCTGCGCCAGGTAGCCGCCGCATTGCCGGGCGCGAGCGTGTGGGATCCGTTGCCGACGCTGTGCCCGGGCGAGGTGTGCCAGCCCGATGCCGGCGGCAGGCCGCTGTACTTCGACGGCGACCATCTGAGCGGCTACGGAAACCGCGTCCTGCTGCCGGTATTCCGCGATCATCTGCAGCGTGACGACCAACGGTCGTCACCTACCCACCGGTAGCACACGACCGTTGGTCGTGTGCCCGCGCCGTCACGCACCGATCGGTAGCACACGACCGTTGGTCGTGTGCCCGCGCGGCCACGCACGGATAGGTAGCACACGACCGTTGGTCGTGTGCCCGTGCGACGTTACCGGCGCAGGCGCGCGGTGCGCAGCAGCGGCAGGCTGATCGCGAAGAAACACAGCAGCGCGCCGGCGAACGCGAACCCCGCGCCGGCCAGGAACGCGGTACGACCCTGGTCGATGTTCCACAGCTGGCCGGCGATCAACGCGCCGAGCACGCCGCCGACGCCCGACGAAAACCCGTACAGCAGCCCCTGCCCATGCCCGTTGAGGCGTCCCGGGAAATACGTGGCCAGCATCTGCATCGCCGCGGCGAAGAACGCGGCGAACCCGAGCGCATGTGCGGTCTGCGCGACCAGCATGATGCCCAGGTGCTGCGGAAACAGGGCGGTGACGGTCCAGCGCAGCGTGGAACTGACCAGTGCGATCAGCAGCATCCAACTGGCGTCATAGCGGCGGAAGAAGCGTCCGATGGTGAAGAACACGCCCACTTCGAACACCACGCCGACGGTCCACAGCAGGCCCAGCGTGGAGGTGGCGTAGCCATGATGGTCCATGTAGACCGAGAAAAACGTGTAATAGGGCCCGAACGACAGCTGTTCCATGAACGCGGCCAGGAAGAACGCCAGCACCTGCGGCTTGCGCACGATCTGCCAGAAGCCGCTGGCGTCGCCGCCGCTACGATGGAAGTCGCGCGCGTAGTAATTGGAAAAGGCCGACACCACCAGCAGCGCGAACAGCGGCAGCATCAGCCACGGCAGCAGGTGCGCGTTGCCGGCGCCGCCGTGGCCTTCGATCAGCCAGCCAAAGCCCATCACCACCGCGATGAAGCCCAGCGATCCCCAGACCCGGATCAGCCCGTAGCGATGGCTGTCATTGCCGAGGTGGGTGAGGGTGATCGATTCGAATTGCGGCATCACCGCGTTGTAGAAGAAGCAGAACACCACCATGGCCGGGTACATCCACGGCTGCGGCAGTGGCAGCAGGAAGACGCAGAACGTCACCAGGGTCAACACGCAGCCGATCCGCAGCCAGCGGATCGGGCGCGGTGATGCCGCGGCGATCGAGGTCCACGTGGTCGGCGCGACGATACGGGTGGCGTACCAGATCCCCATCATCACGCTGATCGCGGTCACGCTCATGCCACGCGTGGTCAGGAACAGCGACCAGTACGGGGTGAATGCGCCGAGGGCCGCGTAGTAGAACAGGTAGAAGCTGGAGAGGCGGGCGACCGGGACGGGGTCGCGGGGGTGGGGCGTCATTGCAGTGTGCCGATTGCGGTGGGGGGGCGGTTGGGGACGGGGGGCGCCGTCGCGGCGGGGCAGCCACTTCGGCGCTACCGTCGGCGCTACCGTCGGCGCTATTGACCGCCGGATTTACCCTCACTCCGGATCGTAATCCAGGTTCGAGGCCAGCCAGCGTTCCGCCTGGGCCCGATCCACGCCCTTTCGCTTGGCGTAGTCGCCGACCTGCTCCCGGGTCACCCGGCCGACCACGAAATACTGGCTCTGCGGGTGGCTGAAGTAATAGCCCGATACCGCCGCGGTGGGCAGCATCGCGAAACTTTCGGTCAACTGCATGTCCGCGTTGCGTTCGGCATCGAGCAGCCGGAACAAGGTGGCTTTCTCGCTGTGCTCCGGGCAGGCCGGGTACCCCGGCGCCGGGCGGATGCCGCTGTACCGTTCGGCGATCAACGCCTCGTTGTCCAGCGCTTCGTCCGGCTGGTAACCCCAGTAGTCGGTGCGCACATGCTGGTGCAGGCGCTCGGCCAGGGCTTCGGCCAGGCGGTCGGCCAGCGCCTTGAGCAGGATCGCATTGTAGTCGTCATGGTCGGCTTCGAAGCGCGCCACGTGCGGGTCGATGCCGATCCCGGCGGTGACCGCGAACGCACCGATCCAGTCCTGGCGGCCGCTGTCGGCGGGCGCGATGAAATCGGCCAGGCAGAAGTCGGGGCGCTCCACCGGCTTGTCGACCTGCTGGCGCAGGAAGTGCAGCACGGCCGGCCCGTCGTCGGTGGTCAGGTGCACGTCGTCGCCGACGCTGTTGGCCGGCCACAGCCCGAACACCGCCTTGGCGGTCAGCCAGCGCTCCTCGACGATGCGGCCGAGCATCGCGCGTGCGTCGCGGTACAGCTCGCTGGCCTGGGTGCCCACGATCTCGTCGGTGAGGATGGCCGGGTACTTGCCGGCCAGCTCCCAGGCCTGGAAGAACGGCGTCCAGTCGATGACCTCGACCAGGTCGGCCAGCGGGTAATCGTCCAGCACGTGCAGCCCCGGCCTGCGCGGCGCGGGCGGCTGGTAGTCGGCCCAGCCACCCTCGAAGCGCTGCGCCCGCGCCTTGGCCAACGTGACCAGCCGTTTGGCGTCGCCGCGGTTGCGGTGGCGCTGGCGGATGTCGGCGTAGTCGGCTTCGTTGGCGGCCACGAAGGCGTCGCGCAGCTCGCTGGAAATCAGCGACTGGGCCACGCCCACCGCGCGCGAGGCATCCTTCACCCACACCGTGGGCGCCTTGTAGTGCGGGTCGATCTTCAGCGCGGTGTGCGCGCGCGAGGTGGTCGCGCCACCGATCATCAGCGGCAGGGTGAAGCCCTGGCGTTCCATCTCGCGGGCGACGTGGCTCATTTCTTCCAGCGACGGGGTGATCAGCCCGGACAGGCCGATGATGTCGGCGTTCTCGGCGCGGGCCGCGTCCAGGATCTTCTGCGCGGGTACCATCACCCCCAGGTCGATGACCTCGAAGTTGTTGCAGGCCAGGACCACGCCGACGATGTTCTTGCCGATGTCGTGCACGTCGCCCTTGACCGTGGCCATGATGATCTTGCCGTTGCTCCTGGCGGTATCGCCGCTGCGCGCCTTTTCGGCTTCGATGAAGGGCAGCAGGTAGGCCACCGCTTTCTTCATCACGCGCGCCGACTTCACCACCTGCGGCAGGAACATCTTGCCGGCGCCGAACAGGTCGCCGACCACGTTCATGCCGTCCATCAATGGGCCTTCGATCACGTCCAGGGGCCGGCTCGAGCGGATCCGCGCTTCCTCGGTATCGGCCTCGACCCACGCATCCAGGCCGTGCACCAGCGCATGCGCCAGCCGCGCGTCGATCGGCTTCTCGCGCCAGGCCAGGTCTTCGCCCCTGACCTCGCCCTTTTTACCCTTGTAGCGCTCGGCGATCTCCAGCAGGCGTTCGGTACCGTCGGCGCGACGGTTGAGGATCACGTCCTCCACGCGCTCGCGCAGCTCCGGGTCCAGGTCGTCGTAGATCGGCAGGGCGCCGGCGTTGACGATGCCCATGTCCATGCCGGCGGCGATGGCGTGGTACAGGAACACCGCGTGGATCGCCTGGCGCACGGTTTCGTTGCCGCGGAACGAGAACGACACGTTGGACACGCCACCGGACACGTGGCAGTGCGGCAGGGTGCGCTTGATGATGCGGGTGGCTTCGATGAAGTCCACGGCATAGTTGTCGTGTTCTTCGATGCCGGTGGCCACGGCGAAGATGTTCGGGTCGAAGATGATGTCCTGCGGCGGGAACCCGACCTGGTCGACCAGGATGCGGTAGGCGCGGGTGCAGATCTCCACCTTGCGCGCGCAGGTGTCGGCCTGGCCCTGTTCGTCGAAGGCCATCACCACGGCGGCGGCGCCGTAGCGCAGCACTTTGCGCGCCTGCTCGATGAACTGCGCTTCGCCTTCCTTGAGCGAGATCGAATTGACCACGCTCTTGCCCTGCAGGCACTTCAGCCCGGCTTCGATCACGCTCCACTTGGAGGAGTCGACCATCACCGGAATGCGCGCGATGTCCGGCTCGGACATGATCAGGTTGAGGTAGCGTGTCATCGCCTTTTCGGAATCGATCAGGCCCTCGTCCATGTTGACGTCAAGGATCTGCGCGCCGCTGGCGACCTGTTGGCGCGCGACGTCGACCGCTTCTTCGTAACGTTCTTCCTTGATCAGCTTGCGGAACTGGGCGCTGCCGGTGACGTTGGTGCGCTCGCCGATGTTGACGAACAGCAGGTCCGGCGTGATCACCAGCGGTTCCAGCCCGGACAGGCGGGTGTGGCGGGGGGCGGCGCTCACGCGGCCTGCTCCCGGGCGCCGGGCAGGGCCCGCGGTGGCAGCCCGGCGACCGCCTGGGCGATGGCGCGGATATGGTCGGGGGTGGAGCCGCAGCAGCCACCGACCAGGTTGAGCAGGCCGTCCTCGGCGAAGCCGCGCAGGGTGGCAGCCATTTCGTCCGGGGTTTCGTCGTACTCGCCGAACGCGTTGGGCAGGCCGGCGTTGGGGTGTGCGCTCACGTAACAATCGGCGACCTGGCCCAGGGTTTCCACGTGCGGACGCATCGCATCGGCACCCAGTGCGCAGTTCAGGCCGATCGACAGCGGCCGCGCATGCGCCAGCGATGCATGGAAGGCGTCGGCGGTCTGGCCGGACAGGGTACGACCGGAGGCGTCGGTGATGGTTCCGGAGATCATGACCGGCAGCCGTGCGCCCCGCGCGTCGAATGCCTCCTCGATCGCGAACAGCGCGGCCTTGGCGTTGAGCGTGTCGAAGATGGTCTCGACCATCAGGGTGTCGGCGCCGCCGTCGATCAGGCCATCGATGGCTTCGCGGTAGGTGTCGCGCAGCGCATCGAAGCTGGTGTTGCGGAAGCCGGGGTCGTTCACGTCCGGGCTGATCGAGGCGGTGCGGCTGGTCGGGCCGAGCACGCCGATCACGAAGCGCGGTTTGTCCGGGGTGGTGGCTTCGACCGCGTCGCAGCAGGCGCGGGCCACCGCGGCGCCGGCCTTGTTCAGTTCGTACACCAGGTGTTCCAGGTGGTAATCGGCCTGGCTGACCGAGGTGGCGTTGAAGGTGTTGGTTTCGACCAGGTCGGCGCCGGCCTGCAGGTAGGCGGCGTGGATGTCGGCGATGACCTCGGGCCGGGTCAGCAGCAGCAGGTCGTTGTTGCCCTTCAGGTCATGCCCTTCCGGCGTGCCGTGGTCGCAGCCCGCGCCGTGCTGGTGGTCGAAGCCCTGGGCGAAGCGCTCGCCGCGGTAGTCGGCCTCTTCCAGTCCATGCCGCTGGATCATGGTGCCCATGGCACCGTCGATGATCAGGATGCGCTGGGCCAGCGCCTGTTCCAGGGCGCGGACACGATCGGGGTGCAGCCAGGGCAGGGACATCGGGAGAACCTCAGGGCTTGCTGGCGATCAGCGAAATGACTTCGAAGTGCGGGGGGCGCTTCTCGCGGGTCACGGTTTCCAGGCTGGACACGACCAGCCCGGCCTTTTCGGCGAACCGGCGCAGCTCCTTGTCCGAGAAACCGAGATTGACGTGGCCGTAAGCTTCCACGGCGGCCTTGTGCTCATGGCGGGCCAGGCTGCACAGCAGCAGGCGGCCGCCCGGACGCAGTACGCGCGCACCTTCGGCCACGGCCTGGGCGGGCTTGGCCGCGTAGGTAAGGGCGTGCATCAGCACGACCAGGTCGAAGCTGCGGTCCTTGAACGGCAGGGCATGCATGTCGCCTTCGCGGACCTCGACGTTGGCCAGCCGACGCAGGCGTTCGCTGGCGGCGGCCACCACGCGGGCGCTGGTGTCGATGCACACGTAGCGCTTGGCGTGCGGGGCCACCAGTTCGGCCAGGACGCCGTCGCCGGAGGCGATGTCCAGCACGTCGCCGGTTTCCAGCAGCGGCAGGGCGGTGCGCGCCAGCGCTTCCCAGGTGCGCCCGGGGGAATAGTGGCGTTCCATGTCGCCGGCGACGCTGTCGGCCCAGTTCTGGTCGGCGGCGCGGCTGGCCAGCACGGCGGCCACGCGTTCGGCATCCTGGCGCAGCAGGGGGTCGTCGCTGCCGGTGCTCAGGGCATGCCACAATGCACGCTGCGCCGGGTCCAGCGCGGCGTCGTCGAAGCGGTAGTACGCCGACACGCCGGCACGCCGGTCGCGGACCAGGCCGGCTTCCTTGAGCCGGGCCAGGTGGGTGGACACCCGCGGCTGCGCCAGGGTGGTGATGGCCGACAGCTCGGCCACGGTGAGCTCCTCCTGCTCCAGCAGGGTCAGCAGGCGTACGCGGGTGGCGTCGGCGAACACTTTCAGCCGGACCGACCAGTCCTCGAGATCCATAAATATCTACCTATCGCGATATAGAGATATTTTCGTCCCTTGGCGCCTGCGCGGTCAAGTCAGCCGGGATTGGCCGGCCCCCGGTACAATCGCACCATCCGGTCGCGTACTGCGCGGCCTTTGCAGCCATGTTCCTGGGAGGGTGTTGTGGATTTCAGTTTCACCGAAGAGCAGCTGATGCTGCAGGACGTCGCGCGTCGCATCGCGCAGGAAAAGATCGCACCCAGTGCGGAGCACCATGACCGCACCGGCGAGTTCCCGCTGGAGAACATCCGCCTGCTCGGCGAGAACGGGTTGATGGGCATCGAAGTGCCGGCCGAATACGGTGGCGCGGGCATGGACCCGATCGCCTACGTGCTGGCGATGGTGGAGGTGGCCGCGGGCGACGCGGCGCACTCGACGATCATGTCGGTCAACAATTCGCTGTTCTGCAACGGCATCCTGACCCACGGCAGCGAGGCGCAGAAGCAGAAGTATGTGCGCGCCATCGCCGAGGGCGAGGCCATCGGTGCCTTCGCGCTGACCGAGCCGCAGTCCGGTTCGGACGCCACCGCCATGCGGTGCCGCGCGGTCAGGCAGGCCGATGGCACCTACGTGATCAACGGCAAGAAGAGCTGGATCACCTCGGGCCCGGTGGCCAAATACATCGTGCTGTTCGCGATGACCGACCCGGAGCAGGGCGCCCGCGGGATCACCGCGTTCATGATCGACACCGACAAGGCCGGCTTCCACCGCGGCAAGACCGAGCCGAAGCTGGGGATCCGCGCGTCGGCGACCTGCGAGATCGAGTTCCAGGATTACGTGGCGGCTGCTGAAGACGTGGTGGGCAAGGAAGGCGAGGGCTTCAAGATCGCCATGGGCGTTCTGGACGCGGGCCGCATCGGCATCGCCTCGCAGGCCATCGGCATCGCGCGCGCGGCGTACGAGGCCACCCTCGAGTACGTGAAGGACCGCAAAGCGTTCGGCGCGGCTATCGGCACGTTCCAGATGACCCAGGCCAAGATCGCCGACATGAAGTGCAAGCTGGATGCAGCACTGCTGCTGACCCTGCGCGCGGCATGGGTGAAGGGCCAGGGCAAGCGTTTCAGCAACGAAGCGGCCATCGCCAAGCTGACCGCCTCCGAAGCGGCCATGTGGATCACCCACCAGGCGGTGCAGATCCACGGCGGCATGGGCTATTCCAAGGAAATGCCGCTGGAGCGTTACTTCCGCGATGCCAAGATCACCGAGATCTACGAAGGCACCTCGGAAATCCAGCGCCTGGTCATCGCCCGCAACGAGACCGGCCTGCGCTGATCCGACGCCAAGCAATGCATCGGGGCCCGTCATGGGCCCCGATTGCTTTCTGGCACTTCGTCCTGGCGTAGTGCCGGGCTCTGCCCGGCACCGCGGCTGGGGCTGCGCCGCTCAGCGCGGAACTTCACACTCCAGCGTGCGCCCGTTCCAGCGGCACACGATGCTGACCGGCAGGGTGTGGTCAACTACATCCACCGGCACACCGTAGATGTAAGCTGCATTGAGCCAATTGTTCAGTGTGTTCTCGTCGCTGAAGGTATAAACACCAGCGAAACCAGGGCCTGACTCGCCCGTCGTGGCAGCTCCGTCCGGAATCAGGTTGCCCTCCGAATCCCTGCTTTGCCCACTCTGGTACTTCGCAACATCCACGGCGTCTGCGGAGACCACCAGTCGCGTCACCGAACCGTCCCGCCACGTGATGACGTAGGTGAAGCCGTCGACGCCCGCGATCCTGTCGCCGAGACTCATGACGATGGACGTCATGGTGGTGGCGATCGCGTTCCATGTGGGAAACCGCGTATCAGCCCCGCAGAATGCGGTGCCGATCGCGCTTTCAAGCCCGGAACGGTGACTTGCCGAAATCACGACGTCCGATGCGGTCAGTGACTTGAATGCGTCGGGAAACGTGATGCCGTTGGTATTGGCCGGGTCATCCGGATGTACGGGTACGACGACGTGGCGACCGCGCGCCTGCGGTGTTCCTTTTTGCGGAACATTGCGAGCCGAATCCAGCATGTGAAGCAGTCGATTGAAGGTTGCGCGCACCTCATCGGGAATCGGCACGGGAAGTGCGCGGTAGCGCTTGAGCTCCCTGTCGTACTCCACGTCGAAGGCAAGCAGCTTCCTGCCTGAAACATCCACGACAACGGTAAGCCCTACGCCAGAGGCAAGCGCAGTCTGCTTCGGGTTAGCGCAGTTCTCGCAGTTGACCACGCCGCCTGCACGGGCAGGCGGCGGAGTCAGCGCCGCAAGGATCAACAGCACGGTCAGGCCGAATGCACGGGGTACGGTAAACAATGACATGGACCACTCCTTCGGTTGTTGGAGTAGCCTTGTTACGCCCGAATCCAGTGTCGCGATGCGTACGGCGTAGCACAAGGTGAAACTGAGGGCATACACGTTGATAGATGACGTAAACAGAAGCCTTCGGGGCGCACGCTGCGTCAGGCGTAGCCCCCATGGACGGGTCTACGGCGTCCCCACAAACCACCCCTAAGCGGCCGTCTCAGTCCACGGCTGTTCGCTTGAATCCAGCAGCGGCCGGGCAGAGCCCGGCTCTACGGAAACCATGCAACCTTGATTAAAAAAGGCCCCGGATCGCTCCGGGGCCTTCTGCGTTTCAGGGTGACCACCAACGGTGGTCACCTATCGCCAGATCAACGATCCGGACGGTGCGACGTGTTGGCATCGCCCTGGCGTTCCAGGAACTCCTTGGACGGTTCGTCCAGCTTGTCGCCCAGCATGCGGCGGACCACCACGAAGAACACCGGGATCATCAGCAGGCCGAGGAAGGTGGCGAACACCATGCCGCCGATCACGCCCGTGCCGATGGCGTGACGCGCGTTGGCGCCGGCACCGGTGGAGATCGCCATCGGGATCACGCCCATGATGAACGCGAACGAGGTCATCAGGATCGGGCGGAAGCGCAGGCGCGACGCCTCGATGGTTGCCTCGCGCAGGCTCTTGCCCGCCGCCCGCTGCTCCACCGCGAACTCCACGATCAGGATCGCGTTCTTGGCCGCAAGACCAATGACCGTGATCAGGCCGATCTTGAAGTACAGGTCGTTGGGCAGCCCGCGGGCCAGCGAGAACGCCAGCGCACCGAGCACGCCCAGCGGCACCACCAACAGCACCGCCACCGGGATCGACCAGCTTTCATACAGCGCCGCAAGGCACAGGAACACCACCACGATCGACAGCACCAACAGCAGCGTCGCCGCATTGCCGGCCAGGATTTCCTGGTAGGACATGCCCGACCAGTCGTAGCCGAAGCCCGGCGGCAGGTCGTCCTGCACGATCCGCTCCATCGCCTGCATCGCCTCGCCCGAGCTCTTGCCCGGCGCCTGCGAACCCACGATGTTGATCGCCGAATAGCCGTTGTAGCGGCTGAGCGACGGCGGTGCCGACACCCATTCCGACTTCACCACCGTGCTCAGCGGAATCATCGCCGGCGTACCGTCGCTGTTCTTCTGCAGCGAACTGGGCGTGTAGAAGCTGTTCAGCGACTCCGCCCCGGTCCGGAACGGACCGTCGGCCTGCATCGTGACCCGCTTGATGCGGCCCTCGTAGAAGAAGTCGTTCACGTACACCGGCGCCAGCATCAGCTGGATCGTGCTGTACACGTCCGACACCGACAGGCCCATGGTCTGCGCCTGCACGCGGTCCACGTGCAGCTGCAGCTGCGGTGCGTTTTCCAGCCCGTTCGGACGCACGCCGGTGAGCAGTTCCTTCTCCTCCGCCGCCTTGCCCAGCAGGATGTTGCGCGCCTGCGTCAGCTGTTCGAAGCCGGCACCGCCACGGTCCTGCAGCCACATATCGAAGCCGCCGAACTGGCCCAGGCCCTGCACCGTCGGCAGGTTGACCACGAAGATCTGCGCTTCCTTGATGCCGTAGAACGCGCCGTTCATGTTGCCGATGAACTCGGGCACCGTGATATCGCGGTCCGCCCAGGGCTTGAGCCGGATGAAGCCCATGCCCACGTTTTCGCCGGAACCGACGAAGCTGAAACCGGCCACCTGCAGCATGCCCTCGAAACCATCCTGCTTTTCAAGGATGCCGCGCATCTGGGCGAAGGTCGCGTTGGTCTGCGCCTTGGTCGAGCCCGGCGGGAGCTGCACGATCGCCAGCGCATAGCCCTGGTCTTCTTCCGGCAGGAAGCTGCCCGGCATGCGGGTGAACAGGAAGCCGCACAGCACCGTGAGCACCACGAACAGGATCATCCAGCGCGGCGCGTGCTTCACCGCCGAGGTGATGTGGCCCACGTAGGTGCCGCTGACCTTGTCGTAGTACTTGTTGAAGGTGCGGTACACCACGTTCGGCTTGCCGTGCGTGGGCGTGAGGAAGGTCGCGCACAGCGCCGGGGTGAAGCCCAGCGCCAGGAACGCAGAGAACGCCATCGCGATGGCGATGGTCAGCGCGAACTGCTTGTAGATCTCGCCGGCCGCGCCGCCCTGCAGCGCCGACGGAATGAACACCGCCGCCAGCACCACCGTGATCGCCACCACCGCGCCGGTGATCTGGGTCATGGCCTTCTGGGTCGCGGCCTTCGGCGGCAGCTTCTCCTCGGTCATGATGCGTTCGACGTTCTCGATCACCACGATCGCGTCATCGACCACGATGCCGATCGCCAGCACCATCGCGAACAGGGTCAGCTGGTTGATGGTGAAGCCGATGATGCTCATGCCCAGGAAAGTGCCGAGCAGGGCCACCGGGATCACCAGGGTCGGAATCAGCGTCGCGCGGAAGTTCTGCAGGAAGATCAGCATCACCAGGAAGACCAGCACGATCGCTTCGATCAGGGTCTTGACCACTTCCTCGATCGAGATCTTCACGAAGGTGGTGCTGTCGTACGGCGAGAACCAGCTGACGCCGGCCGGGAAGCTCGGCTGCAGCTCGTCCATCTTGGCGCGCACCGCATCGGCCACGTTCAGTGCGTTGGCACCGGGCAGCAGCTGGATCGCGAAGGCACCGGTCGGCTTGCCGTTGTACTGCGTGTCGAAGCCGTAGTTGTTGGCGCCGAAGGCGATCCGCGCCACGTCCTTGAGCATCACCCGCGAGCCATCCGCGTTTGCCCGCAGGATGATGTTCTCGAACTGCTCCGGCGAGCTGAAGCGGCCTTCGGCCGACACCGTGGCAGTGAAGTAGTGCCCGGCCGGGGACGGGTCCGAACCCAGCGAACCGGCGGCGAACTGCACGTTCTGCGCCTTGATCGCGGCCAGTACCTCGCTCGCCGAGAGCCCGTAGCCCTGCATGCGTTCCGGGTTGAGCCAGATGTTCATGGCGTACTCGGAACCGAACTGCTGGGTGCTGCCGACGCCGGGAATGCGCGAGATCTGGTCGAGCACGCGCGAGCCGACGATGTCGTTGAGCGCATCGCGGGTGATCGACTCGCGGTCGGACTGCAGCGCCACCACCATCAGGAAGCCGGCGTTGGCCTTGGCCACCACCACGCCCTGCTGGGTCACTTCGGTGGGCAGGCGCGGCGTGGCCAGCGACACCTTGTTCTGCACCTGCACCTGCGCGATGTCCGCGTCGGTACCGGTTTCGAAGGTCAGGGTGATCTGTGCCCGACCGTTGGAGGCCGACGAGGAACTGAAGTACAGCAGGTGGTCGATACCGGTCAGCTGCTGCTCGATCACCTGGGTGACCGACTTTTCGGTGGTGTCGGCGCTGGCGCCGGGGTAGGTGGCGCTCACCGTCACCTGGGGCGGTGCGATGCTCGGGTAGGACTCCACGCCCAGACCCAGGATCGAGATCACGCCCGCAAGCGAGATCAGGATCGCGACCACCCAGGCGAATACCGGGTGTTCAATGAAAAATTTAGGCATGACGGACGGTTCCCGTTATTGCTTGGTCGGTTCGGCAGCCGGAGCGCCGTCGGACGGCGTGGCAGCCGGGTCGGCGGGTGCCGCGGCGGCATCGGCCGCGGCAGGTGCCTGGCC
>NZ_CAUQPH010000096.1:0-14693 GCF_963519925.1 uncultured Stenotrophomonas sp.
GGTGCGCTGCGCGTTGTCGCCGCTGGCGTCGGGCGCAGCGGCCTGCGCCGTGTCCATGCCCGGCTCGTTCGGGCGGATCAGCATCGGCTGGGTGGCGATACCCGAGGCGTCGCGCGCCTGCGCGCGCTTCTCGCGGGACACCAGCGGCGCGATCACGTCACTGCGCCGGGCTGCATCGTCGGCGCTCGCGTTGACCTTGCCGGCCGGCAGCGCCAGCTTCACCCGGCGGGTCATCGGCGGATAGCAGATGCCGTCGGTCTGGCAGCCCTGGAAGGTGATCACCAGCGTGGCATCGGTGGCATCGGCCACGCTGCGGCGCAATGGCAGTTTGACGTCGGTCTGGTCGAAGTACACCGACACATCGCCGAAGTGTTCATCCCGATGCGCCTTGGCCGTTGGCCAGCGCGGCGTGTCGGCACGAATGCCGGGCGCGCCTTCCAGCTTCAGCGAGGTGCGGTCGCGGTACAGGTAGTAGCCGCGCGCCGGGCTGAAGCGCAGCAGCAGCGTGTTGCCGTCGCCGACGATGGCCTCGAAGCCGAAGGCACGCTCGGACGGCAGCGGCAGCGAGGCCGTGTTGGCAGCGCCGGGGAGGCGCAGGCCGGCGCCGGCGTCTGCACCGGACAGCGGGGCGGTAAAGGGCGACGTCGCCGCGCCGCCGAAGGCGGGGGTGACCGCGCTGTCGCCGCGCGCACCGCCGCCGGGCAGTTTCACCTGCAGGCTGCGCTTCTGCGGGGGATAGCACACGCCCGCATCGGCGCAGCCCTGGTAACGGACCTCCAGGGTGACCGTACCGGCATCGTCGGCGGCCTTGCCGGGCAGTACCGCCACCAGGCGCTCGCGATAGGTTTCCACCTCGCCGAAGAAATCGTCGTGGTGCTTTTCGCCCGCCGGCATCTGCAGCGCCTGCGCGCTGAACGCAGCATCGGTCTTGACCGTGGTGCGGTGGCGATAGAGGTAATAGCCCGGTGCGATCTTCCAGCTGATCTGGAGGGTGTCGCGGTCGCGTGCCTGTGCGCTCAGGGCAAAGGCTTCATCCACCGGCAGCAGGTCTTTTTCGCTGACGGCAAGCGCCGGCAGGGACACCACGAACAGCGCGCACAGCGCGGCAAAGCGACCAGACAGCGTCATCAATCATTTTCCTCTCGGGTCTGGGCCCGAATCCAATCCAGGTAGGCCGGCAGGCCAGCGCGGGTTTCGACCGCGATGCACTCGGGGAGTTCATACGGGTGCAGCACCTGCACGCGGGCGATGGCCGCATCCAGGCGGCTGCCGGTGGTCTTGATCACCAGTTGGACCTCGTGGTCTTCGGTGACCTCGCCCTGCCAGCGATAGGTCGAGTGCGCCCCGTCCAGCCGCGTCACGCACGCGGCCAGGCGTTCTTCCACCAGCGCCTGCGCCAGCCGCGCGGCGGTGGCGGTGTCGGGGCAGGTGGTGAAAAGCATGAATACGGAATCGGGGGTCGACATGACCGCCGAGTATAGAGATCGCAGACTGTCGATGCCGGCCGGTTCCGATGGAAACCGGCCGGATGGCGCGAACCCCGGTGGCGCCGGCGGGTGGCCGGCGCCCCGGATGACCGTAGCCCCGGCCGTTGGCCGGACCCCGGGATCCCTCAGTTCGCCAACTCGCAGGTCGCCGGCTTGGCCGACGTGAACAGCGCCGGGGTGGCCCATTCCGGGTGGTCGATGAACGGATTGCGATTCCCCTGGAAGCTGAAAACCACCTCGTTCCGGGCCTTTTCGGCCGCACTCGGCGGGTCGGCCAGGTGCCAGTCGATCAGCGTGGAGAGCAGGCCCATGTAGGCCGGCGAGGACGAGGTCTTGACGATCCGGCTGCGGTCGTCGGTCAGCTCCAGATCCGGTTCGGACTGCCCGGTGGCCGCATCCTTGCCGCCCTCATAACGGATCGCCATGTACATCACCGCACGCGCCATGTCGCCCTTGCGCTGGCCCCACACTTCGAAGGTGCCGGTATTGCCGTCCGGGCTTCGTACCCAGTTCGAGTTGCCCGGGTACCCACCGCTGCCACCGCCCTGGCCGTTGTTGTTTTCCGTGGCGCGCTCGCCGCAGCTGGCGTCGCATTTCGCGAACGGCTTGTTGCCACGGTCGGCGTTCCACTGGGTGTCGGACAAATACAGCATGTGCGTATCGGTGTAGGGCGCATACGGCAGGCCCTTGTCGCCGGTGGTGCTGGCAAAGCCCAGCGAGTTCGGCCAGGTGTGCTCGCGGTTGTAGGTCAGGCCGCTGCCGGTGCCCGCGCGGTCGCTGACCTTGGCGTAGCTGCGGTTGCGGTAAGCGTCCAGGATCCTGCCGCTGTTGTTGGGATCCTCGTCGGCGATCTCCAGGATCGTCCAGGTGCTGGTGCCGGAGCCACTGTAGGGGTAGGCGGTGTGGCCCTTGATGGTGGCGTGCAGCGAGCAGCGCAGCTGGCTGGGGCTGGAGGTGTTCACCTTCGAGTAGTAACTCCCCGGGTCCGGATCGGGGCCCGGATCGCCGCCACCGGCGGCGGCCACGTTGAACGCGATGCGGGTGTCGGCGGCCGGACGGGCGCCCTGCGCGTCCTTGATCCTGGCTGCACGGATGTCGAACCGGCATGCCTCGCCGGCGACCAGCGCGGTGTGGGTGGACAGGGTGAAGGTGGTGCCGCTGCCGGCATGGGTCAGCGGAATGCTGCCGGACTGGCCGCAGCTGAGTACGAAGGCACCGCTGCTGGCGGTGACGTTCTCGCTGAAGGTCACCGCCAGGTCGGCCGCGGCCGGGAACGTGGTGGCGCCCTGCTCCGGGGTGGTGGTGCGCACCGAGGGCGGCGTGTTCGGACCGGTGCCGCCACCGCTGCCGCCACCGCTGCCGCTGAAGGTCTGGCCGTGGTTGCAGGCGCCGAAGGTCTGCGCGGCGGATGCGGCCCAGGTGAAGTGGGCGTACTGGCTGCCGCTGCCGGTGAGCTGCAGCGAGGTGCCCGGCGCGGTGCTGTTGGTTTCGCTGACCGGGATGTTCTGGCTGGTCAGTCCGGCGGCCGGGCCCGCGGCGGCGGTGACGGTGCCTTCGTAACTGATGAACTGGACCACCTTGCCGCTGCCATCGACCAGCGCGATGCCGTCGTTGGCGCCGTTCTGCAGGCCATTGGTGGGGTAGGTGACCGTGGCGATGCGCGCGCTGCCGCAGCCGGCCGCGGTGCCGGCCGGCACCGGGTTGCTGGCATACACCGTGGCGGCCGACGGCGTGCTGCCGTTGTACAGGTAGAGCATGTAGCCGGTGAGGTCTTCGCCGCCGGTGGCGACCACTTCGATCGCTTCGCCGACGTCCCCGGCCGGAGTGCTGTCGTCGTAGTGCAGTTCATTGATGAATACGTCGGCCCGGGCCGGGCTGACCGCCAGCGCCAGCAGGCACCCCAGGGACAGTGGTGTGAGCAACCGCATCTACGTCTCCTTGTGATTGGGTTTTGCCGAGCGAATCTAGCTAATCCATATGACACATCTATCGATATGTCCGGTTGGACACGCCACACTGGGACGTGCGTCAAGATTTTGGCCAAAGACGCCGCCGTTACCCGGCATGCACGGGAATTTCCGCTTGCCCCCTTGAAAGGGCGGGGCAGGCCACCATCTCTGCCCTGTCCCGCACTGCGGGTTTTTTCGCGAGCGATGCTGGCAGTCACCCTGCGTGAGTGCTAACATCGCCGGACTTTTTCAGACCAATCAATAACTTAAGAGGTCCCGCATGAGCATCAAGCCGCTTCACGACCGCGTTGTGGTCAAGCCGATCGAAGCCGACGAAATTTCCGCCGGCGGCATCGTCATTCCGGACTCGGCCAAGGAAAAGTCGACCAAGGGTGAAGTCGTGGCCGTGGGCCCGGGCAAGCCGCTGGACAACGGCAACGTGCGCCAGCCGTCGCTGAAGGTCGGTGACAAGGTCATCTACGGCCAGTACGCCGGCAGCAGCTACAAGAGCGAAGGCGTGGAATACAAGGTCCTGCGCGAAGACGACATCCTCGCCATCATCGGCTGAGACGGCGTCGCTCGTTCAGCCGGGCCCGGCCCGGCTCTACCCATCCCCTATTGATTCAGCCACGCATGGCGTGGCTCTACAGAAAAGGTAATCGCAATGGCTGCCAAGGAAATTCGTTTCGGTGAAGACGCCCGTTCGCGCATGGTGCGCGGCGTCAACGTTCTCGCCAATGCCGTCAAGGCCACCCTGGGCCCGAAGGGCCGCAATGTCGTGCTCGAGAAGAGCTTCGGCGCCCCGACCATCACCAAGGACGGCGTGTCCGTCGCCAAGGAAATCGAACTGTCCGACAAGTTCGAGAACATGGGCGCGCAGATGGTGAAGGAAGTCGCCTCGCGTACCAACGACGACGCCGGCGACGGCACCACCACCGCCACCGTGCTGGCCCAGGCCCTGATCCGCGAAGGCGCCAAGGCCGTCGCCGCCGGCATGAACCCGATGGACCTCAAGCGCGGTATCGACAAGGCCGTCGTGGCCGCCGTCGCCGAGCTGAAGAACATCTCCAAGCCCACCGCTGACGACAAGGCCATTGCCCAGGTCGGCACGATCTCGGCCAACTCGGACGAGTCGATCGGCAACATCATCGCCGAAGCGATGAAGGAAGTCGGCAAGGAAGGCGTGATCACCGTTGAAGAAGGCTCGGGCCTGGAAAACGAGCTGGACGTGGTCAAGGGCATGCAGTTCGACCGCGGCTACCTGTCCCCGTACTTCATCAACAACCAGCAGTCGCAGACCGCCGACCTGGATGACCCGTACATCCTCCTGCACGACAAGAAGATCTCCAACGTGCGCGACCTGCTGCCGGTGCTGGAAGGCGTCGCCAAGGCCGGCAAGCCGCTGCTGATCGTGGCCGAGGAAGTCGAAGGCGAAGCGCTTGCCACCCTGGTGGTCAACACCATCCGTGGCATCGTCAAGGTCGTGGCCGTCAAGGCCCCGGGCTTCGGCGACCGTCGCAAGGCGATGCTGGAAGACATGGCCGTGCTGACCGGTGGCACCGTGATCTCCGAAGAGATCGGTCTGTCGCTGGAGAAGGCCACCATCAACGACCTGGGCCGCGCCAAGAAGGTGCAGGTTTCCAAGGAAAACACCACGATCATCGACGGCCTGGGCGACAAGGCAGCCGTGGAATCGCGCGTGGCCCGCATCAAGACCCAGATCGAAGACACCTCGTCCGACTACGACCGTGAAAAGCTGCAGGAACGCGTGGCCAAGCTGGCCGGCGGTGTGGCCGTGATCAAGGTCGGTGCCTCGACCGAAATCGAAATGAAGGAAAAGAAGGACCGCGTCGACGACGCCCTGCACGCTACCCGTGCAGCGGTCGAAGAAGGCGTGGTGCCGGGCGGCGGCGTTGCCCTGGTCCGTGCGGTCACCGCGCTGGCTGGCCTGAAGGGCGCCAACGAAGACCAGAACCACGGCATCCAGATCGCCCTGCGCGCGATGGAAGCGCCGCTGCGTGAAATCGTCGCCAATGCCGGCGAAGAGCCGTCCGTGATCGTGAACAAGGTCAAGGAAGGCACCGGCAGCTACGGCTACAACGCCGCCAACGGCGAGTTCGGCGACATGCTCGAGTTCGGCATCCTGGACCCGACCAAGGTGACCCGTTCGGCCCTGCAGAATGCGGCGTCCATCGCCGGCCTGATGATCACCACCGAAGCGATGGTGGCTGAAGCGCCGAAGAAGGACGAGCCGGCCATGGGCGGCGGCGGCATGGGCGGCATGGGTGGCATGGGCGGCATGGACTTCTAAGGTCCCCGCACACGCGACATCCTGTCGTGCTGTACATGAAGACCCCGCCGCAAGGCGGGGTTTTCTTTTGTCCGCTTGACGCCGCTACCGGACGAAGGTCTTGTTGCCGTATTCCCAGGTCCACGGCGCGCCGGTGTCGCCGAGCACGAAGCGCACCAGTGCCGGGAACGCCGCTTCCGCACGTACGTCGTTGCCCAGGATCACCACGCAGCGCTGGCCGCGTTCCACGCAGACCAGGGTGTTGCCCACCGCATCGTCGTGCCCGCCCTTGTAGAACGCGTGGCCCTGCGGCCCATCGAAGACCACCACTCCCAGGCCCGCGGCCAGGTCCGCGCGACGCCGCGACGGTGGCAGTTCATCCTGCAGCGTAGGGAACTGCGAGGCTGTGGTGATCGGCCACTGCGCGCGCACCAGCTCACGTCGCGATGCAGGCGAAAGGCCTTCACCGCTCACCAGCGCGGCGGCAAGCCGCGCGATATCGGTGATGGTGGTGTCCATCGAACCCGCCGCCCGCACACGGCTGCGTTCGTCATGCGGTTCGGTGCTGCCGTCCTGGGTCCAGCCGTCGGCGAGGTTGCCGGCGAAGTCCGCGCGCCAGGTCATGCTGGTACGGGTCATGCCGAGGCGATCAAACACCCGCCGCTGCATTTCCCTGCCCACGTCCAGGCCTACGCCTTGTTCGAGCACGAACTGAAGCAGGATCAGCCCTTCCCCGGAATACGCATATCGCGTGCCCGGGTCGAAATGCAGCCGCAGTTTTCCCTCCGGTTCAAGAAAGGCGAAGTTGGAGAAGCCGCTGCGATGGCTGAGCAGCATGCGTGGGGTGATCTGCTGCCAGCGCGGGTCGTCCTTCAGGTCGGGCCAGGGCGCGTAGCGCTTGTCGGCCGGATAATCCGGCAGTGGACGGTCCAGGTAGGCAGCGATGGGGCGATCCAGGTCCACGATGCCGTCGTCCACCAGCTGCAGCACCATGTAGGCAAACGCCGCCTTGGTCAGCGACGCGGCGTACATGATGGTGTCTGGCTGCAGCGGCTCGCCGGCCGCATTGCGTTTGCCGGCCACGTGCACCTGCGCGACCTTGCCGTCATCAATCACGGCCAACGCCAGCCCCTGGGCGTGGGTTGCCCGCATCAGACGCTGCATCTGCGCATCCACCTCGGGCGGGGACGGCAGCGCGTGGGGTGGGGCGGCGGCCAGCGCAGCGGACGCGGGCATCAACAGGGAGAACATCAGGACGAACGGGCGCATGCACGGCACTCCTCCGGGTCTCAGCCCCAATCGTACCGTCGGGCCTGCAGCCCTGAACACTGCACCCCAGTTGCGAATGAAACATTTGGCACTCCCAGACCCCTGTGCTATCAATAGTCCCCAATGAACGCACGCCACGCCAATTCCTACTTTTGGTATTACTTTCCGAAGCCACCGGCGGAGGAAGGCATGCGCTCACCCTGAAGAAACCTTCAGACGCATTCCCGAAAGCCGCCAGCGCACCTGGCGGCTTTTTTGTTGCCGCCGCGCTGGGGACCCCCATCTCAAAGGAGATTTCCCCCATGCCCCCCCACACCGACGACCTGCGCATCCGCAAGATCGAACCGTTGACCCCGCCAGCGCAGCTGTTGGCGATGCTGCCCTGCGACGATGAAGCGTCCGCCACGGTCACCGCCTCGCGTGCAGCACTGCACGAGATCCTGCATGGTCGCGACGACCGCCTGGCGGTGGTGATCGGGCCGTGCTCGATCCATGACCCGGTGGCCGCGATCGAATACGCGCAGCGCCTGAAACCGCTGCGCGACGCTTACGCCGGCGAGCTTGAGATCATCATGCGCGTCTACTTCGAAAAGCCGCGCACCACGGTGGGCTGGAAGGGGCTGATCAACGACCCGGACCTGGACGGCAGCTTCCAGATCAACAAGGGCCTGCGCATCGCCCGCGGCCTGCTGCGCGACATCAACAAGCTTGGCCTGCCGGCCGGCGTGGAGTTCCTGGACGTGATCTCGCCGCAGTACATCGCGGACCTCGTCGCCTGGGGCGCGATTGGTGCGCGCACCACCGAAAGCCAGGTGCACCGCGAGCTGGCATCCGGGCTGTCGTGCCCGGTCGGGTTCAAGAACGGCACCGACGGCAACATCAAGATCGCCGCCGATGCGGTGGGCGCGGCGTCCAACCCGCACCACTTCCTGTCGGTGACCAAGCAGGGCGACACGGCGATCGTCGCCACCGCCGGCAACCCGGACTGCCACGTCATCCTGCGCGGAGGCAAGGTACCCAACTTCGACGCGCCCAGCGTGGATGCGGCCAGCCAGACCCTGGCCAAGGCGAAACTGCCCGCGCGGTTGATGATCGACGCCAGCCACGCCAACAGCAGCAAGAACCCCGAAAACCAGCCCCTGGTGATCGCCGACATCAACGCGCAGCTGGTGGCGGGTGAAGAGCGGATCGTGGGGGTGATGGTGGAAAGCCACCTCGTTGCCGGCCGCCAGGACCTGGTGGAAGGCCAGCCGCTGGTCTACGGGCAGAGCATCACCGATGGCTGCATCGGCTGGGACAGTTCGCTCGCCGTGCTCGAGTCGCTGGCCGAGGCGGTGCGTGCGCGGCGCGCGCGTCGTGTGGCGGAACCAGCCTGAGGCGCGGGGCCGGCCGCACGCCGGCCCAGCGACAGGCACTGTCTAAGGTATTCTCGAACTTATTCAAAGAAATCAATTGGATACCTTGACTGTCGCGCGCCAGACTTCACTCCTTCCTTGAATCCGGCCGGATTGTATGTACAATGTATGCACAAGCCACTACTGTGCGAGTGCTTCCCATGGGAACCGCCAGCAAAGTCATCAATTTCAGAGCGCCGGCCGACAAGCAGGCCCTGATCGATCGCGCCGTGGAGATCAGCGGGGTCAACCGCACTGAATTCATCCTCGATGCGGCATGCGACAAGGCCCGCGAAGTGCTGGCGGACCAGACCCGGTTCGCGCTGGACGCAGAGCAGTTGCAGCGCTTCAACGCGCTGCTGGATTCACCGCTGGAAGAAAACGCAGCGCTGCGCCGCCTGTTGAGCACGCCCGCACCCTGGGAGCGGTAAGTCCTTGCGTCTTTCCGCGCCCGTTCCCCTGCACGCCGGTCTGTCGGTCGATGACTTCCGCTGCAGCGCGCCGGCCCTGGAAAAATGGTTGCGTGAGCGCGCGCATGCCAACCAGGCATCCGGCGCATCACGATGCTTCGTCGCCTGCGACGAGCACCATCGCGTGATCGGCTACTACGCGCTGTCAGCCGGTTCGATGTCGCATGACGCGGCCCCCGGCCGACTTCGCCGCAACATGCCCGATCCCATCCCGGTCATCGTCCTGGGGCGTCTGGCGGTGCATGCGGACTGGACGGCACAAGGCATCGGCGAGGGATTGCTGAAGGACGCGGTGCTGCGCGCCTTGCAGGCGTGCGACCAGGTCGGGGCGCGTGCATTGCTGTGCCACGCCATCGACGCATCGGCGAGGACGTTCTACCTGAAACATGGGTTCGTCGTTTCGCCTGCCCATCCCATGACGGTGATGCTGCCCCTGTCGATGGGCAGTTGAGCCTGCGGCGGTGCCTCAATGCACCTCGTCGCGATACACGAACTTCGGCATCTCCCACTTGAAGTGGATCGCCAGCAGACGGAACGCGAAGCCACCACCGAGACACCACAGCGTGGCCGCGTTGAGCGACATGCCCAGTTCGAGCAGGCCCAGCCACGCCGCGCCGGTGAGGAGGGTGATCACCGCATAGAGTTCCTTCTGGAAGATCAGCGGCACTTCGTTGCACAGCACGTCACGCAGGACGCCGCCGAACGCACCGGTGAGCATGCCGGCGATCAGCACGATCGGCACCGAATGCCCACCGTCGCGCGCTACCGCACAGCCGATCAGGGTGAAGCAGATCAGGCCCAGGCCATCGAGCACCAGGAAGGTACGGCGGAAATGGTGCATCCAACGCGCCACCCACGTAGCGATCAGCGCCGCGCAGATGGTGAAGCCCAGGTACTCGGGGTGCTTCACCCAGCCCAGCGGGTAGTGGCCCAGCACGATGTCGCGCAGCGAGCCGCCGCCCAGCGCGGTCACGCAGGCGATGATGACCACGCCGAACAGGTCCATGCGCCGCCGCCCGGCGGACAGGGCGCCGGTCATGGCTTCGGCGGAAATGGCGATCAGGTAGATGATGGACAGCAGCATGCGGCAGCTCCGGGTGGGGCAGGCTGGGACGGAAACGCGCACGCACCGCGGCAGCGCCGCAGCACTGTCGTGGGGTGGGAATCCGTTGCCGCTCCCGCTGTCCTTTTGCCTGAGAGTTCGGTGGCCAGGCCACGTGCCCCTTCGGCGGGTCATTGAAGACCTCTCTCCAGATCGGCGTGTTGGATGCATGGTTGGTGGGCTATCGGACCACCGGCCTGAGCGATTATGGGAGCCTGCGCCTTCGGCGGGCGCCAGCGCGGCGCCTCTCTCCTGCATCCGGGGCCGATTCTAGCAGCCGCCAGCACCGACCCGGTGGATAATGCCGGTATGCCCGCTGAACCCACCCCCTGGTTTGTATACCTGCTCGAATGCCGCAACGGCAGCTATTACGCCGGCATAAGCAATGACGTGGAGGCCCGTTTCCAGGCCCATCTGTGCGGCAAGGGCGCGCGCTACACCCGCGCCAACCCGCCGGTGAAACTGTTGGCCATGCGCGCTTATCCCGACCGCTCGGCAGCCTCCAGGGCCGAATGCGAGCTCAAACGCCAGCCGCGCGCACGCAAGCTGGCCTGGCTGCAGCAACCCCTCCCATGACCGACATCGACCGGGCCAAGGCGCGCGCAATGATCGGCAAGACGGTCCTCGCCGGCATCACTTACCTCGACGTCGACGGAAACGCACTGGAACATCGCCAGATGGCGGGCGACGTACTACGCATCAATGCCGAGGAAGGCGTGGTACTGGCCAGCGCTGTCGACGGCGAGGAACTCTTCCTGCCACCGACACTGGACCACTACGCTGCGGCGGCACCGGGCGACTACACCTTGCGCTCGATCGCGCTGACCATCAGCGACCCGGATTTCCTGTGCACGTGGGACGTTCACCTCGCTCCCGGCAACGATCCCTGATCGGACGGCTTCGGCCGCCGGTCCTCCCGGTCGTCGCCAAAGATGATCCGCGCGCTGCGCTGGTAGCTCCAGTACGCCACCGCCCAGTTGAGCAGCACCACGATGCGGTTGCGGAAGCCGATCAGGAAGAACACGTGCGCGGCCAGCCAGAACCACCAGGCCAGCACGCCCGACAACTGCAGGCGCCCCAAATGCACGATGGCAGCCATGCGCCCGATCGTGGCCAGGTTGCCGAAGTCCTGGTACCTGAAAGGTCCGGGCGCGGGCTTGCCGTCCAGGCGCGCGCGGATGATCGTGGCCACGTGTTTGCCCATCTGCTTGGCGGCCGGGGCCACGCCCGGGACCGGCTTGACGTCGGCCTGGCTGATCGCGGCAAGATCGCCCGCAACGAAGATCTCGGGATGGTCGGCCAGCGTGAGGTCCGACTGCACCGGCACACGTCCAGCGCGGTCCAGCGGTACCTCCAGGGTGCGCGCCAGCGGCGATGCCGCCACGCCCGCTGCCCACACCACGGTGCGTGCCGGAACGAACTGCTCTCCCAGCTGGAAACCCTCGCTGTCGATGTCGCTCACCGCCGTGCCGGTCAGCACCTCGACACCCAGCTTCTCCAACTGTCGCCGCGCCTTCAACGACAGCACTTCGGGGAAGCTGGACAACACCCGCGGACCTGCCTCCACCAGCCGCACCTTGGCGCTGGCCGGATCGATGTGCCGGAACTCGTTGCGCAGTGTGTGCCGCGCGATCTCGGCCAGCGTCCCGGCCAGTTCCACGCCGGTGGGGCCGCCACCGACCACCGCGAAGCTGAGCCAGGCCGCCTTGCGCGCCGGATCCGGTTCGGCCTCGGCGCGCTCGAACGCCAGCAGCAGCTTGCGGCGCAGTGCGATGGCGTCATCGAGGGTCTTCAGGCCGGGCGCGTCGGCGGCCCATTCGTCGTGCCCGAAATAGGCATGGGTGGCGCCGGTGCACAGCATCAGCATGTCGTAGCCGAGCTGGCTGCCGTCGGCCAGGGTGATCTGGCGACGTGCCTTGTCGATGGACATCACCTCGCCCAACCGCACTTCGACGTTGCGCTGGTCGCCAAGGATGTGGCGCAGCGGTGCGGCGATATCGGGTGCGGACAGGCCGGCGGTGGCCACCTGGTACAGCAGCGGCTGGAACAGATGGTGGTTGCGACGGTCCACCAGGGTGATGCGCAGGCGCGCGCCGGCGAGCGCGCGGGTGGCCCAGAGGCCGGCGAAACCACCACCGATGACGACCAGGTGGGGCAGGGGATCGCGGGTCATGCACGGACTCCTTGGCAAGCGACGACGGGCATCGTCGCACGTACCGCAGCATGCGCACGTGTACGCCGGCGGCGGGGTTCAGCAGCGGTCTCACCTGCCGTGCCGATCGGCGTATCGTAGCGGCGCACTTCAATGATCAGGAAACCAACATGCTGAAGATCTGGGGCCGGCAAAATTCCAGCAACGTGCGCAAGGTGTTGTGGTGCGCCGAGGAAATCGGCCTGGCGTACGCGTCCATCGAGGTCGGCGGGCCGTTCGGTGGTACGCAGTCGGCCGAATACGTGGCGATGAATCCCAACGGCCTGGTGCCGGTGATCGAAGACCAGGGCCTGCCGCTGTGGGAGTCCAACACCATCGTGCGTTACCTCTGCGCGCGTTACGCGCTGGGCACGCTGTACCCGGAAGACGCGATGGCGCGTGCCCAGGCCGAGAAGTGGATGGACTGGAGCACCTCGCGGATGGCGCCGCTGTACAGCGAGTTGATCTGGGGCATCATGCGAACCGCTCCGGCCAACCGCGACGAAACCCGCATCAACGCCGCCGTGGTGCGTGCCGGGGAGCTGCTGGCGATGGCCGATGCCACGCTGGCGCAGCAGCCCTGGTTGTCCGGCGATCGGTTCGCCATGGGCGACATTCCGCTGGGCGCGCTGGTCTACGCGTGGTTCGAGCTGCCGATCCAGCGCCCGTCGCTGCCGCACCTGGAAGCGTGGTACCAGCGCCTGCAGCAGCGCCCGGCATACGCCAAAGCGGTGATGACGCCGTTGACCTGACCGGCCCTCCAGATCTCAATACAGGTCAGTGGGATCGACGTCCAATGACCAGCGCACCTTGCGCGCCTGTGGCAGCGCGTAAACCTGCGGCATGATCTGGTCGAGCAGCGCATGCAGCGGTCGCCTTGACGGCGCCGACAGCAGCAGCTGGGTGCGCTGGTAGCCCGCGCGACGCGGCATCGGCGCCGGCATCGGGCCGAACCGCTCCACCGGGCAGTCGTGCGCAATGAGGTCGCGCACGCCGCTGAGCATGGCGTTGGCATGTTCCACCTGCTGCGCTTCGGCGCGCAGCAGGGCCAGGTGGGCGAAGGGCGGGAAACCTGCCGCTTCGCGTTGCTGCAGTTCGGCGTCGGCGAAGGCGTGGTAACCGCCGTTGACCAGGGTTTCCAGCAACGGGTGGCCGGGGTGGTGGGTCTGCAGCCAGACCTCGCCGGCGTCGGCGGCGCGCCCGGCCCGACCGGCCACCTGGATCAGCTGCTGGGCCAGTTTCTCGCTGGCGCGGAAATCGGCCGAGAACAGTCCTTCGTCGATGCCCACCACCACCACCAGGGTCAGCTTGGGCAGGTCGTGGCCCTTGGCCAGGATCTGGGTGCCGACCAGGATGCCGGGGCGATCGCCCAGAGTGGCCAGCTGGGTTTCGAGTGCATCGCGGCGGTTGGTGGTGCCCCGGTCGATGCGGATCACCGGGTGGTCGGCAAAGGCGTCCACCAGATGTTCTTCCAGCCGTTCGGTGCCGATGCCCTGCGGTTGCAGCGCCAGGCTGCCGCAGTCCGGGCATGCCAGTGGCGCCGGCTGGCGCGCGCCGCAATGGTGGCACTGCAGGCGACGCCCGCCGGCGTGGACCGTCATCGGCGCATCGCAGCGCCTGCACGGTGCGGTCCAGCCGCAGTCGTGGCAGAGCAGCACCGGCGCATAACCGCGGCGATTCTTGAACACCAGCACCTGGTTCCCGGCCTGCAGGTGGTCGGCGATGCCCTGCATCACCTCCGGCGACAGGCCGTCCTTCAGCGGCCGCTTGCGCACATCCAGCACCCGCACGATGGGCGGGCGCGCTTCGCCGGCACGCTGCTTCAGGCGCAGGTGGGTGTAGCGACCGGCCTGGGCGTTGTGCAGCGATTCCAGCGACGGCGTGGCGCTGCCCAGCACCACCGGGATGCCCAGCGCCTTGGCCCGCACCAGGGCGAAATCACGGGCGTGGTAGCGGATGCCGTCCTGCTGCTTGTAGCTGCCGTCGTGCTCTTCATCGACCACGATCAACCCGGCATTGGGCAGCGGAGTGAATACCGCCGAGCGGGTACCGACGATCACCTGGGCCTCGCCGCGGGCGGCCGCTGCCCACACCCGCGCGCGTTCGTTGTCGTTCAATCCCGAATGCAGCACGTGCACGGCAATGCCCAGGCGGCTGCGGAAGCGGGCCAGGGTCTGCGGGGTGAGCCCGATCTCCGGAACCATGACCAGCGCCTGGCGGCCGCGCGCCAGGCAGGCCACGATCGCCTGCAGGTAGACCTCGGTCTTGCCGCTGCCGGTGACGCCATCGAGCAGGAAGGCGCCGAAGCCTTCCGCGGTGGCGATCGCGGCAATCGCGCTGGCCTGTTCCGCGTTCGGGGTGGGGCCGGGTCGGAGACTGGGCAATGCGGGCTCGTGCGCAAGCGCGACACGCTCGGCCAGTCCGCGTTTGCCGAGCGCGCGTGCGGCGCTGCGCCAGCCCTCGAATGCTTCGTCCAGCAGATCCTCGTCGACGCTGCCGTCGCCCAGCAGCTCGGCCAGGCGGCGCGGGCGGGTACCGCTG
>NZ_CAUQPH010000097.1:0-14649 GCF_963519925.1 uncultured Stenotrophomonas sp.
ATCCAGGCCGGGTCGACCGTCGCCGCGCCCAGCGGCGCATGCAGCGCGCCGTCCTGCACGGCCACGCCCGCCGCGCCCTGCTGCAGGGTGCCGCGCAGCACGTTCATCGCCGGACTGCCGAGGAACCCGGCCACGAACAGGTTGGCCGGGCGGTCGTAGAGCGCCATCGGCGTGTCGATCTGCTGGATCACCCCGTCCTTGAGCACCACGATGCGCTGGCCCAGGGTCATCGCCTCGACCTGGTCGTGGGTCACATAGATCATCGTGGTGCCGAGCTTGCGGTGCAGCTGCGCGATTTCGGTGCGCACACTGTGGCGGAGCTTGGCATCAAGGTTGGACAGCGGCTCGTCGAGCAGGAACACCGCCGGTTCGCGCACCAGCGCCCGGCCCAGTGCCACGCGCTGGCGCTGGCCACCGGACATCGCCTTGGGCAGCTTGTCCAGCATGTCGGTCAGCCCCAGGGTCTGCGCCGCTTCGCTGACACGCTTGGCGATGGTCGCCTTGTCGTGCCCGCGCAGCTTCAGCCCGAAGGCCAGGTTTTCGGCCACGGTCATGTGCGGGTAGAGCGCGTAGCTCTGGAACACCATGGCGATGTCGCGGTCCTTGGGCGCCACGTCATTGACCACGCGGTCGCCGATGCTCAGCGTGCCGCCACTGATTTCCTCCAGCCCGGCCACCATGCGCAGCAGCGTCGACTTGCCACACCCCGACGGCCCCACCAGCACCATCAACTCCCCATCGGCCACTTCGAAGGTCGCGCCCTGGACGGCCACCTGGCCGTTGTCGTAGACCTTGCGTACGCCCTGCAACTGCACTTTTGCCATGTCACCCATTCCAGTCCGCCCGCTGCCGGGCTGTTGTGCGGAACTGCCTTCGGCCCTCCCGATGGCAGCTCGATGGCGTGGTGCCGCATGACGGCGACCACTGCAATCGAATACAGTCTGCTCATTCTGCCATGTAAACGTTTTCACGTGGCAGTATCCAATGGTCGGTCATGACCACGTCGTATCGCGGGCGCCACATTCTCCCGATTCGTCGCTGACATGCCCCATGATGAGTGGGTACGCGCCTGTTCATGTTGCGAAGCAGCAACCGGACAACGCGACCCGCTGGACCCCCGAGAACATAGACGAGAAGCGATTGACAACGATGTCACCCGGATCTGAAACTCGAGCGATGCACGACACCCTCTTCCTGTTCGGCGCCACCGGCGACCTCGCCCAGCGCTACCTGTTCCCCTCGTTATTGCGCCTGCTGGGCGACGGCCTGCTGCCGGAAAACTTCAAGATCCGTGCGCTGGCGCTTTCCGCGCATGACACCGCCGCGTTCCGCGACATCCTGCGCCCGCGCCTTCAGCAGGCAATGCCGAGTGCCAGCCTGGAGGACATCCAGTCGCTGCTGGAGCGCATCGACTACCGGTCGGTGGACCTGCGCGACGCGCAGTCGGTGGCCGACTCGGTACGCGACCTGGTGCACGGCAACTGCGTGAGCTACCTGGCCATTCCGCCGGGCCTGTACATCTCCACCTGCGAAGGGCTGGCCCTGGGCGGGGCGCTGGCAGCGCCGCACCGGCTGATGCTGGAGAAGCCGATCGGCAGCGACAGCGAGAGCGCAGACCACATCCTGGCCACCATCGGCCAGTGGATCGACGAAGACCGCGTGTTCCGCCTGGATCATTACCTGGGCAAGGCGGCGGTGCAGAACCTGATCGCGCTGCGCTTCGGCAACACGCTGCTGGAGGCGGTGTGGAACCGCAACTACATCGAGTCGGTGCACATCCTGGTCGCCGAGAGCGAAGGCGTGGACGGGCGCGATGCGTACTACGCACGTTCCGGCGCGCTGCGCGACATGGTCCAGAGCCACATCCTGCAGCTGCTGTGCCTGGTGGCGATGGAACCGCCCGCGTCGCTGGAAGCCGACCGGGTGCGCGATGAAAAGGTCAAGGTGCTGCGCGCGCTGCGTCCGCTGGACGCCAGGCACGCCGCACGCGACAGCGTGCGCGGCCGCTATACCGCCGGCACCATCAACGGCCAGCCGGCCCAGGCCTACCAGCCGCCGGAAGGCAGCGACGTGGAAACCTTCGTCGGGGTCACCGCGCACATCGACAACTGGCGCTGGTCCGGAGTGCCGTTCCACCTGGTCACCGGCAAGCGCCTGGCCGAGCGCACCAGCCGCGTGGTGGTCACGCTCAAGCCGGTCACGCACTGGCTGTTCGAGCGCCCCGACCGCAGCAATGCCACTCCGAACCGCATCACCTTCCAGCTGCAACCACAGGAAAACATCGAGCTGGGCCTGATGAGCAGCCTGGCCGGTCCGGAATGGGGCGCGCTGGAACTGCATCCGCTGGAACTGGAACTTTCCGTGCCGACCGGCCTGCACCGCCGCATCGCCTACGAGCGCCTGTTCCTGGATGCCTTCAACGGCAACCACGCGCTGTTCGTGCGCGACGATGAAGTGCGCGCTGCCTGGGCCTGGATCGACAGCGTCAGCGAGGCGTGGAAGGACGCGCAGCTGCCGCTGCAGCCCTACCCCGCCGGCGAATGGGGCCCGGAACAGGCGTTCGGCTTCCTGCCCGCCGACGTGGATGCGCAGGCCAGCCGCAAGGATCCGGCATGACGGTGTCGACCCAACCGGCGCTGGTCGCCGACATCGGCGGTACCAACGCCCGCTTCGCGCTTGCCGACACCAGCCTGGCCGCGCCGCTGTTGAAGGACAGCATCCGTGAATTCGTGGTCGCCGATTTCCCGTCGCTGGGCGATGCGGCGCGGCATTACCTGGAACAGATCGGTGCCGAAGCGCGCCGCGGCGTGTTCGCCGTGGCCGGCCGCGTCGATGGCGATGAGGCGCGCATCACCAACCATCCGTGGGTGATCTCGCGGATGCGCACCGCGCACATGCTCGGCTTCGATGAGCTGCACCTGATCAATGACTTCGCTGCGCAGGCGATGGCGATCTCGCTGCTGCAGCCGCAGGACGTGGTCCAGGTCGGTGGCGCGGCATGGGTGCCGGGCCAACCCGGGCAGCCGCGCAACTATGCGGTGATCGGGCCGGGTACCGGACTCGGCGTGGGCGGGCTGATCCTGCGCCACGGCCGCTGCTACCCGCTGGAAACCGAAGGCGGCCATGTCAGCTTCCCGCCGGGCACGCCGGAGGAAATCCGCATCCTGGAAATCCTGTCCGAGCAGTTCGGCCGGGTCTCCAATGAACGCCTGATCTGCGGCCCGGGCCTGGTCAACATCCATCGCGCGGTGTGCGAGATGGCCGGTGTCGATCCGGGCCAGCTGCAGCCGGTGGACGTGACCGCGCGGGCGCTGCACGGCGACCCGCAGGCGATGCGCACGGTGGACGTGTTCTGCGCGGTGTTCGGTGCGATCGCCGGCGACCTGGTGCTGGTCCAGGGCGCGTGGGACGGCGTGTTCCTGACCGGCGGACTGGTGCCGAAGATGCTCGATTCGCTGCAGCACTCCGGCTTCCGCCAGCGCTTCGAGCACAAGGGGCGCTTCTCTTCGATCATGGCGCGGGTCCCGTCGCTGGCCGTGATGCACCCGCACGCCGGGCTGCTGGGCGCGGCGGCCTATGCCGCCGATCTCGAACGCGACCTGCCAGGAGGCACCGCATGAATGCTCTGGAAAACGCCGACCGCTTCACCCTGATCCGGCATGGCGATGCCGATGCATGGATCGAGGCTGTCGCCGCCGAGATGGCGCGGAACCTCAACGACGATATTGCGACCGACGGCCGCGCACGCCTGCTGCTGTCCGGGGGCAATACGCCTGCGGAGGTGTACCGGGCGCTGGCGGAGCTGGACGTGCAGTGGGACCGGGTCGAGGTCAGCCTGGTCGACGAACGCTGGTTGTCGCCGAAGGACAGCGACAGCAACGCGTGGCTGGTGCGCCAGCACCTGCTCAAGCGTGCCGAAGGCGCGCATTTCGAACCGATTTTGTGGGTCGGCAAGCCGCTGCCCGAGTGCGTGCACGACGCCAACCTGCAGGCCAGGCAGGCCCGCGCGCCCAGTCTCGCAGTGCTGGGCATGGGCAACGACGGCCACACCGCGTCGCTGTTCCCGGGCTCGCGCGACCTGGCACGGGCGCTGGAAAGCACCCTGCCCTACGCCGCGCTGGACGCCACCGGCTGCCCGGGCGCCAACCAGTGGCCGCTGCGCATCACCCTGACCCCGCACGGCCTGCGACGCTGCCAACGGCGGCTGTTGCTGCTGCGTGGCAAGCAGAAGCTGGAAGTGCTCAAGCAGGCACTGGAAAGCAACAACGCACAGCTGTATCCCATCCTCAACGCGATCGACCTGGCCGGCCCCAAACTGCGCATCCACTGGTGCGACTGAGTCCATGCCCGACCTTTTCCTTCGCCTTCTCATAGCCGGTAGCCAATGAGCCTGCACCCCACACTCCATGCCATCACCGAACGCATCGTCCGACGCAGCGCTGCTTCGCGCGCGGCGTACCTGGCCGGTATCGATGCCGCGCTGCGCGATGGTCCGTTCCGTTCGCGGCTGAGCTGCGGCAACCTGGCGCACGGGTTCGCTGCGTGCGGTCCGACCGACAAGAGCCGCCTGCGCGGCGGGGTGACGCCGAACCTGGGCATCATCACGGCTTACAACGACATGCTGTCGGCGCACCAGCCGTTCGAGCACTACCCGGAGATCCTGCGCGAAACGGCACGATCGCTGGGTGCGACGGCGCAGGTAGCCGGCGGCGTGCCGGCGATGTGCGACGGGGTCACGCAGGGGCGTGGCGGGATGGAGATGTCGCTGTTCTCGCGCGATGTGATCGCGCAGTCGACGGCGATCGGGCTGAGCCATGACATGTTCGACAGCACGGTCTACCTGGGCGTGTGCGACAAGATCGTGCCGGGGCTGTTGATCGGTGCGCTGGCCTTTGGCCACCTGCCGGCGATCTTCCTGCCGGCCGGTCCGATGACGCCGGGCATTCCGAACAAGCAGAAGGCCGAGGTGCGTGAGCGTTACGCGGCCGGCCAGGCGACGCGCGAGGAGCTGCTGGAGGCGGAATCGGCGTCGTACCACGGGGCGGGCACGTGCACGTTCTACGGGACGGCGAATTCCAACCAGACGCTGCTGGAGGCGATGGGGGTGCAGCTGCCGGGTGCGTCGTTCGTGAATCCGGATACACCGCTGCGCGATGCGCTGACCCGGCATGCGGCGGCGCGCGCGCTGGAGATCTGTGCACTGGGCGACGATTTCCGTCCGCTGGGACGGTTGATCGACGAGCGTGCGATCGTCAATGCGGTGGTCACGTTGATGGCCACGGGCGGTTCGACCAACCATACGATCCACTGGATCGCGGTGGCGCGGGCGGCGGGCATCGTGCTGACCTGGGACGACATGGACCAGCTGTCGCAGCTGGTGCCGCTGCTGGCGCGGGTGTACCCGAACGGCGAGGCGGACGTGAACCGTTTCGCGGCGGCGGGTGGCACGGCATTCGTGTTCCGCGAGCTGATGGATGCGGGGCTGATGCACGCGGACCTGGTGACGGTGGCCGAGGGCGGCATGCGCCAGTACACGCAGGACCCGACGCTGCGCGAGGGCGGGCTGAGCTGGGTCGAGGGCATCACGGAAAGCGCGGACCGCGAGGTGGTGCGCGGGGTGGCGGAGCCGTTCGAGTCGCAGGGCGGGTTGCGGCTGCTGCGCGGCAACCTGGGTCGTTCGTTGATCAAGCTGTCGGCGGTGAAGCCGCAGTACCGGACGATCGAGGCGCCGGCGGTGGTTGTCGATGCGCCGCAGGTGCTGAACAAGCTGCATGCGGCGGGCCTGCTGCCGCAGGATTTCGTGGCGGTGGTGCGTTACCAGGGACCGCGTGCGAACGGGATGCCGGAGCTGCATTCGCTGGCGCCGCTGCTGGGGCTGTTGCAGAACCAGGGCCGGCGGGTGGCGCTGGTGACCGACGGTCGGCTGTCGGGCGCGTCGGGCAAGTTCCCGGCGGCGATCCACATGACGCCGGAGGCGTCGCGCGGTGGGCCGCTGGCGCGGGTGCGCGAGGGCGACATCATCCGCCTGGACGGCGAGGCGGGCACGCTCGAGGTGCTGGTGGATGCGGCCGAGTGGGCAGCGCGCGAGCTGGCGCCGAACACGGCACCGGCGGCGCACGACCTGGGCCGCAACCTGTTCGCGATGAACCGCCGCCTGGTCGGTCCGGCCGACCAGGGCGCGATCTCGATCTCGTGCGGCCCGGCCACCGACGACGGCGACATCTGGAACTACGACGCCGAATACGAGCTCGGGAATGACGCTGCTGCTGCGCTTGCGCCGCACGAGTCGAAGGACGCCTGACGGTTCTACTGCGAAGAGCGGCGGTTGGGTCTGCGTGGGTGAGGCAGCGGCGGGGGTCCCCTACGGGACACGCCGTGAACCCATCCATGGGGGCTCGTAGAAAACATCCATGTTTTCTACGGTCCCTACGGCCCCCCCCGCCGCTGCCTCACGACACATTGCGGCGCCTTCTTATCCCAGGAATCAAACGGCGCACCGCTCCCTCGGTAGCGCCGACCGTTGGTCGGCCCACGCGGTCTACGACAACACACCGGCAATCGGCAGGCGTTGAATCCTGCCATCCAATGCTTCGAACAACCGAAAGGGTTCTTTTTATGACCATCGCCGAACATCAAAAACGCGCTGAATCCCTCCTCCATGCCGCCGGCATCCTGCCGGTCGTTACCGTGCACACCCTGGACCAGGCGCGCGCGGTCAGCGCGGCGCTGCTGGAAGGCGGGCTGCCGGCGATCGAGCTGACCCTGCGCACGCCGGTGGCGATGGAAGCACTGGCGATGCTCAAGCGCGAGCTGCCGGACGTGGTGGTGGGTGCAGGCACGGTGCTGACGGTCGAGCAGATGCAGCAGGCGATCGATGCGGGCGCGGACTTCCTGGTGACGCCGGGCACGCCGGCCTTCATGGCCGATGCACTGGCGGCTGCGCCGTTGCCGGTGGTGCCGGGTGCGGCGTCACCGACCGAGCTGCTGGCGCTGTATGCGAGGGGCTTCCGGGTCTGCAAGCTGTTCCCGGCGTCGGCAGTGGGCGGGCTGGCGATGATCAAGGGCCTGGCCGGTCCGATCCCGGACCTGAAGCTGTGCCCGACCGGCGGGATCACGGAAACGACGGCGGCCGAGTACCTGGAGCAGAAGAACGTGGTCTGCATCGGCGGTTCGTGGATGGTGCCGGGCAACTGGATCGAAAACGGCGAGTGGGACAAGGTGCGCGAAAGCGCGGCCGGTGCGGCGAAGATCGTGGCACGGGTGCGCTCGCACTGAACGAAAAATGCCCGGCGATGCCGGGCATTTTTTTACCGCTGCGAGGCGGCGCTCACATCGGCCGGGCGGGATCCACCAGGCCGTACTGGCTCGCCATACGTGCCAATGCGATGTTGTCATGGATGCCCATCTTCTCGAACAGGCGCGCCTTGTGCGTGTTGACGGTCTTCGCGCTCAGGCTCAGGCGCTTGGCGATGTCTTCCTGGCGCAGGCCCTGGGTGAGCAGGAGGGCGACTTCGAGCTCGCGGGGAGACAGGCTGTCGAACGGCGACTGGGTGCCTTCGACATTGGACAGGGCCATGTTCTGGGCGATGCTGCTGCCCAGGTAACGCAGGCCGAGCGCGGCGTCGCGTACCGCACGCAGCAGCTCCTGGGCGTCGCAGGCCTTGCCGATGTAGCCGGACGCGCCGGCTTCGAGCAGGCGCTTGGGCATGGGGCCATCTTCCAGCACCGAAACGATCACCACGCGGGTCCCGTGGTCGCCACGCACCACGCGCTCGGTCACTTCCATTCCGCTCACGCCGGGCAGGTGCAGGTCGCACAGCACCACGTCGGGCCGCAGCAGGCGGATCGCGGGCAATGCGTCTTCCCCGGATTCGGCCTCGCCCACCACCTCGATGTCCGTCTCGTTGGACAGGATCATCTTCATACCGGTCCGCACCAGCGCGTGGTCGTCCACCAGATACACTCGAATCGTCATCCCACCCACCCTGTTCAAACGCTGCAAACCGGGGCAAAGCCTAGCCCCGGGGTCCTGCGATAACAAGGAAGATCGATCCCCATCAGCGCGTTCTGATGCCCGCATCACAAACGTGATGGGCTACCCCTGCCTCATGCCTTTCGCACCGGCCGTTTCGGTTTACGGGACCTATTGAAGTCCGCTGAACCCGCTGCCGTTTCCAACCCGCTCCGACCGCTCCCCGGGACGCCGCCAGGGATGGCGGCGGCGGAACATCACCAGGAAGCACCCTACCACCCAAACCAGCGCGGCACACCATCCGGCCAGGATGTCGGAGGGGTAATGCACGCCGAGGTAGATCCGCGACAGGCTGACCGAGCCGGCGAACAGCACGCCGAACGCCACCGCCGGCCAGCGCCAGCGGGTGTTCCAGGCCAGCAGGACCAGGACGGCGGCCAGGGTCATCGAGCCCATGGCGTGGCCGCTGGGAAAGCTGTAGGTACTTTCCGGGGCGATCGACTCCCACAGGGTCGGCCGGTCGCGCTGGAAGAACTGTTTGCTGCCGATGTTGAGCAGGGCCGAGCCGGCAAAACTGAGGGCGGCGAAGCTGGCTTCGCGCCAGCGCCGGCGCAGCAGCAGGACCAGCACGATCAGGATGTCGGCCGGGATCACGCCCCACTGGTAGCCGATGCGGGAAATGAACACGAACGCGGCATCGAGGCTCGGGCGGGCCACGTCGTGCATCTTCCAGAGCAGCGGTGCGTCGAAGTAGAACGCCTCCAGTTCGTGCACTTCGTCGGCCAGGGCCACGAAGCCGGCCAGCGGCAGCAGCACGCCAGCAAACAGCAGCACGAAGCGCCAGGCATTGCCGGCCATCCAGTGGCGGAAGCCGGCGGCCGGTTCGGGCGCGGCCAGCACCGTGGGCTTATCCGACGCTTCGGACATACTTGCGTTCGACGTACTCGTCGATCAGGGCCACGAATTCCTGGGCGATGTTGTCGCCGCGCAGGGTCACGGTTTTTTCGCCATCGACGAACACCGGCGCGGCCGGGGTTTCACCGGTGCCGGGCAGCGAGATGCCGATGTTGGCGTGGCGCGATTCGCCCGGCCCGTTGACGATGCAGCCCATCACCGCGAGCGTCATGTTCTCGGCGCCGGGATGGCTCACCTTCCATTCCGGCATCTTTCCACGCACGTGGTTCTGCACCACCTTGGCCAGCTCCTGGAAGAACTCGGAGGTGGTCCGGCCGCAGCCCGGGCACGCGGTGACCAGCGGGGTGAAGGCGCGCTGGCCGGTGGTCTGCAGCAGTTCCTGGGCGACGATCACTTCCTGGGTCCGCGACTGGCCCGGCTCGGGCGTCAGCGAAATGCGGATGGTGTCGCCGATGCCTTCCTGCAGCAGCACCGCCAGCGCCGCCGACGAGGCGACGATGCCCTTGCTGCCGATGCCGGCTTCGGTCAGGCCCAGGTGCAGCGCGAAGTCCGAGCGCTGGGCCAGGTCGCGATACACCGCGATCAGTTCCTGCACGCCGCTGACCTTGGCCGAGAGCACGATGCGGTCGCGCGGCAGGCCCAGTTCCACGGCGGTATGGGCCGAATCCAGGGCCGAGCGGATCAGGGCTTCGCGCAGCACCCGACCGGCATCCCAGGGCTGGGCGCGCTGGCTGTTTTCGTCCATCAGGCGCGCGGCCAGCGACTGGTCCAGCGAGCCCCAGTTGGCGCCGATGCGCACCGGCTTGTCGTAGCGGATCGCGAATTCGATCAGCTGCGCGAACTGGGTGTCCTTCTTCTTGCCGAAGCCCACGTTGCCCGGGTTGATCCGGTACTTGGCCAGCGCTTCGGCGCAGGCCGGCTCCTGGGTCAGCAGCTGGTGGCCGTTGTAGTGGAAATCGCCGATCAGCGGGACGTAGATGCCCATCATCTGCAGCTTTTCCACGATGCGTGGAATGGCGGCGGCCGATTCGGGGTTGTTCACGGTCAGCCGCACCATTTCCGAGCCGGCCCGCCACAGTTCGGCCACCTGCTTGACGCTGGATGCGACGTCGGCGGTGTCGGTGTTGGTCATCGACTGCACCACCACGGGCTTGCCCCCGCCCACGACCACGCCGCCGATACGGACGGCCTGGGTCTGGCGGCGGGCCCACACGGTGGTGTCGGAGGGTTGGGTCGGTTGGCTGACGGCGTCGTGCATTCCCCATTTTAACGCACCCGCGCCCCCCCGATGCGGCCGATTGTCGCAGGCAGGCAGCCGCGCAAGCGCATACGATGGCAGCCGATGACCGGTACCGACGCCCCCTTCCTCCGCACCCTGTGCAGCCTGCGCTGGCTGGCCGTGGCTGGCCAGGCCGCGACCATCCTGGTGGCCAGCCAGGTGCTGGGCCTGGAACTGCCGCAGCTGCCGCTGTGGTCGGGCGTGCTGGTGCTGATCCTGTTCAACCTGTACGCGCAGCTGCGGGTGCTGGACGACGACACCGCGCCGCTGACCGCGTTCTGCCACATCCTGGTCGATGTGGCGGTGCTGACCTGGATGGTCGGCTGGAGCGGTGGCGTGGCCAATCCGTTCGGTTCGCTGTTCCTGATCCTGATCGCGCTGGCGGCCCTGGCCCTGCCGGTACGCTGGACGCTGGCGGTGGCGGCGGCCTGCCTGCTCGGTTACGCGGTCAGCGGCATCTTCGGTCAGCCCCTGCCGCATGGCTACTTCAGTCCGATGGACCTGCACCAGTGGGGCGTGGTCGCCAACTTCCTGCTCTCGGCGGCCGTGGTGCTGGCCTTCGCCACGCGGCTGGCGATGGCGCTGCGCCGGCGCGAACACGAGGTGGCGTTGCTGCGCGAGCGATTCGCGCGCAACGAAGGCATCGTCGCCCTGGCCACCCATGCCGCCTCGGTGGCGCATGAACTGAACACCCCCCTGGCGACGATGACCCTGCTGGCCGACGACATCGCCGACCAGACCGACAACCGCGAAGTGCGCGAGGACGTAGATACCCTGCGCGAGCTGCTGGTGCAGTGCCGCGAGCGCGTGCTGGCGCTGGCCCGCCCGGCCGCCGGACAGTCCAGCGCGCGCGACCCGGTGACGCTGCCGCAGGTGCTGGAACAGTGGCGCCTGGTGCGCCCGACCATCCTCCTGAACCGCAATGAGGATGCGCCGCTGCGGCTGCCGCTGGACCCGGGCATCGGGCACCTGTTGATGGTGCTGCTCAATAATGCCGCCGACGCCGGTGAACAGGCCGGACGCGCGCAGGTGGACCTAACCCTGCGCATCGACGGCAACGACCTGATCGGTGAAGTGCGCGATTACGGCCGTGGCTTCGACGCGCGTGACGCGGTGCTGCCCGGCACCCTGTTCAACAGCGGCAAGACCCAGGGCATGGGGGTGGGCCTGGCCCTGTCCCATGCCACCATCGAGCGCCTGGACGGCGAGTTGTGGATGCGTCCGGCGCAGGGCGCCGGCACCCGCGTCGGCTTCCGCCTGCCCCTGGCTGCACCGGAGATCACAGAATGAACAGCCCCACCCTTCCCGGCGCCAGCCATGGCCTGCTGGTCGATGATGACGAACTGTATCTGCGCACGCTGCAGCGCAGCCTGGCCCGCAAGGGGCTTGAGACCGTGACGGCGAGTGACATTGCGTCGGCGCTGGTGCTGGCCCGGCAGCAGCCGCCAGCCTACGCGCTGATCGACCTGAAACTGGGCTCGGAATCCGGGCTGGCGCTGATCCAACCGCTGCGGGCGTTGCGCGAGGACATGCGGATCCTGCTGGTCACCGGTTACGCAAGCATCGCCACGGCGGTGGAAGCGATCAAGCTGGGCGCCGACGACTACCTGCCGAAGCCGGCCACGGTACCGATGATCCTGCGCGCGCTGGGCGAGGAAGACGACGGCCCGGCCGACGATGGCGAGATGGAGCCACCGGACGCGATGACGCCGATCAGCCGGCTGCAGTGGGAGCACATCCAGCAGGCCATGCACGAGACCGGTGGCAATGTGTCGGCGGCGGCGCGGCTGCTGGGCATGCACCGGCGGTCGTTGCAGCGCAAATTGGCCAAGCGGCCCAGCCCGGAGCGCGATCCGACGAGGTAATGGCGGGATCGCGATGCGACGACCAACGGTCGTCGCCTACCGTGCATCCCGGTCGGCGCACGGGCAGGTATCGGCCCTTGGTCGATACGCCCCTGGTAGGTATCGACCGTTGGTCGATACTCCTTGTCAGCGCAGGCGCCCCAGCAGCTCCAGCGTCACCGGATCGGTGATGCCATGCGCTTCGCCCTGCAGCGCCGGCAACAGCTGGCTGGCCAGCTGCTTGCCGAGTTCGACGCCGAACTGGTCGAAGGCATTGATGTTCCAGACCAGCGACTGCACGTACACCGCGTGCTCGTACATCGCGATCAGCGCGCCCAGCGACTGCGGGGTCAGTGCATCCAGCAGGATCAGGGTGCTCGGGCGACCGCCCGGGTACTCGCGGTGCGGGTCGTCGCTGCCCTGGCCATTGGCCAGCGCTTCGGTCTGCGCCAGCAGGTTCGCCATCAGCGCCTGGTGGTTGATTTCATACGGGTCGTCGTTGTGCACGCAGCCGATGAAATCAGCCGGGATCACGCTGGTGCCCTGGTGCAGCGCCTGGAAGAAGCTGTGCTGCACGTCGGTGCCTGCCCCACCCCACCACACCGATACGGTGTCGCTGCCCACCGGGCTGCCGTCGAGCTGCACGCGCTTGCCCAGGCTTTCCATCACCAGCTGCTGCAGGTAGGCCGGCAGCAGCGCGAGGCGCTGGTCGTAGGTCATGACCGCGTGCGTGGCATGGCCGAGCAGGTTGCGGTTCCAGATGTCGGTCAGTGCATGCAGGACCGGCAGGTTCTGCGCCAGCGGGGCATTCAGTGCGTGCGCGTCCATCTCTGCGGCGCCGGCCAGCAGCTGTTCGAAACGCTCGAAGCCGATCGCCAGTGCGATCGGGAAGCCGACCGCGGACCACAGCGAGTAACGCCCGCCCACCCAGTCCCACATCGGCAGCACGCGGCCGGCGGCGATCGAGAAGGCCTTGGCGGCGCGCTCGGGGTTGGCGCTGACGGCGTACAGCCGCTCGCTGCCGCCCAGCCAGTCGTGCAGGATCTGGCCGTTGAGCAGGGTTTCCTGGGTGCCGAAGGTCTTGGAAATCAGGATGCCGGCGGTGGTGGCCGGGTCGAGGGCGGCCAGGGTGCGCTGCATGGCGGCCCCGTCGACGTTGGACACGAAGTGCACGCGGAAGCGCGCGCCGCTCACCGGGCGCAGGGCGTCGGCGACCAGGCGCGGACCGAGGTCGGAGCCGCCGATGCCGACGCTGACGATGTCGGTGACGTTGGTCTTTTCCAGTGCGGCGATCAGCTCGCCCATCTGGGCGCGAACCCTGGCGGCGGTGGCGAAGGCTTCAGCGGCAACCGGGGCACCGCTGACATCGCCACGCAGGGCGGTATGCAGGGCGGCGCGGCCTTCGGTGACGTTGACGGTCTCGCCGCGGAACAGGCGCTGGAAGCCACCGGCGACGTCGCGCTCGGCGGCCAGCTGCAGCAGTGCATCCAGCGCCGCGCGGTCGTACTTCTGCCGCGCGAAGTTGGCATACAACGGACCGACCCGCAGCCCCAGCGATTGCGCGCGGCCGGGTTCGGCGGCGATCAGTGCGGGGATGCTTGCGCCACGCAGGCGCTGGGCATGGGAATGAAGCGGGTCGAGTCCGTTGTTCTGTGTCATGCGGCCTGGGTCGGAATGCTGTCGTTGGTGTGGGAGATCTGGTTGTTGCCGTCCACATATACCAACTTCGGGCGGAAGCTGTCAGCTTCTTCTTCGCTCATGCTGGCGAAGGCGGCGATGATGATGATGTCGCCGACCTGCACATGGCGCGCGGCGCCACCGTTGAGCGACACCACGCCGCTGCCTGCCTCGGCACGGATGGCATAGGTCGAGAAGCGCGCACCGTTGGTGACGTCCCAGATGTGCACCTGTTCGAACTCGCGGATGCCGGTAGCCAGCAGCAGGTTGTCGTCTATGGCGATGGACCCTTCGTAGTTCAGCTCCGAATGGGTCACGGTGGCGCGGTGGATCTTGGTCTTGAGCAGGGAGAGGTGCATGGCACGGGACAACGGTAAAGGAAAGCGAAATTCTAGCACCCGCCGCTCCTGCGGCAGTGGCTGGACGTGGCCTGCTGCCGGCGGTTCAGGCAGGTGACGGGGGGCGTGGGGGGCTTCACCCGTCTGCGATTGCCTGCGGCCGGGCTCGTCTGATTGCACACGTCGCGTAGAGCCGGGCTCTGCCCGGCTGCTTCATGCATCCAGGCGAACAGCTGTTGGCTGATGGGATCTCTGGCTTAGGCGGGTCGGGGCGGGTTTGTGGGGGACGCCGTAAATACGTCCATGTAGGCTTGGTCGCCGCATCCATGCCGCTCACACCCCCACAAACCCGCCCCGACCCACCTTTTGACAGTGTGTCGTTGCCATGGGAAACGCGGAGGACGGCCATTGGCCGTCAACTGGCCTCGATTGGGGTCATGCGTTACCGGACGTTGATCTGTTCACGGCGGTTGTTTGGGAACCAACCCTACCGGCGCGATGCCCGACCGACGGTCGGCATTCCGCGTTTCCCTTGGCCACCAGCCAACTGTCGGAGGGTCGGTGGGGGTGGGTTTGCGGGACCGTAGAAAACATGGATGTTTTCTACGAGCCCCCATGGATGGG
>NZ_CAUQPH010000098.1:0-14426 GCF_963519925.1 uncultured Stenotrophomonas sp.
CATGAACGCTGCGACCGTTGCCAGGGCCGGCCAACGGCCGGCGCTACCCGGCCAGGGCTTGCTCGTGCACACCGGCGACGGCGCGGCCGGAGGGGTCGGCCATGCTGGCGAAACTGGCGTCCCAGGCGATCGCGGCCGGCGAGGAACAGGCGATCGACTTGCCGCCCGGGACGGTTTCCGCCGCCGCCTGGGTCGGGAAGTACTGCTCGAACACGTGGCGGTAGTAATAGGCTTCCTTGGTCTGCGGCGGGTTGTGCACGAAGCGCTTGTCGGCCGCGGCCATCACCCGGTCGCTGATCTGCGCCTCGGCATGGGCCTTGAGGCCGTCGATCCAGCCGTAGCCGACGCCGTCGCTGAACTGCTCTTTCTGACGCCACAGGATCGAATCGGGCAGATAGCCTTCGAACGCTTCGCGCAGCACCGCCTTCTCGATCCGGCGCGTACCGTCGGCGCCCTGCCCGACCATCTTGTGGCGCGCGTCGATGCGCATGGCCACGTCCAGGAACTCGCGGTCCAGGAACGGCACGCGCGGCTCCACGCCCCACGCCATCATCGACTTGTTGGCGCGCAGGCAGTCGTAGTTGTTGAGCGCGTCGAGCTTGCGTACCAGCTCTTCATGGAACTCGCGCGCGTTGGGCGCCTTGTGGAAATACAGGTAGCCGCCAAAGATCTCGTCGCTGCCCTCGCCCGACAGCACCATCTTCACCCCCATCGCCTTGATCCGGCGGGCCAGCAGGAACATCGGGGTGGAGGCTCGGATGGTGGTGACGTCGTAGGTCTCCACGTGCCGGATCACGTCAGGCAGCGCGTCCAGGCCCTCCTCGAAGGTGTATTCGAAGCCGTGGTGCACCGTGCCCAGCGCCTCGGCGGCGATCGCGGCGGCGGCCAGGTCGGGCGACCCCTTCAGGCCGATCGCGAACGAGTGCAGGCGCGGCCACCAGGCTTCGCTCTGGTCGCCGTCTTCGATGCGGTGACGGGCATAGCGTGCGGCCACGGCGGCGACCAGCGACGAATCCAGGCCACCGGAAAGCAGCACCCCGTACGGCACGTCTGTCATCAATTGGCGGTGGACGGCGCGCTCGAAGGCGTCGCGCAACGCCGCGCGGTCCGCCTCGACCCCTTCCACGGCGGCATAGTCGCGCCACGGGCGCTCGTAGTAGCGGGTCAGCCTGTCGGTGGCGCTGTCGTACCAGTGCCCCGGCGGGAACTGGGCCGCATCGGCACAGGTGTCCACCAGTGACTTCAGCTCCGAGGCCACCATCAGGCGCCCGTCCTTGTCGTGCCCCCAGTACAGCGGCACCACCCCGATCGGATCACGTGCGATCAACACGCGCTGGCCTGCCCGGTCCCACAGCGCGAACGCGAAGATGCCGTTGAGGCGGTTGAGGAACGACGCGGGGGTGTCCTGCTGGTACAGCGCGTTGATCACCTCGCAATCCGAGCCGGTCTGGAATGCATACGGCTGCGCCAGTTCGGCCTTGAGTTCGCGGTGGTTGTAGATCTCGCCGTTGACCGCCAGTGCCAGGCTGCCGTCCTCGGACAGCAGCGGCTGCGAGCCGCCGGCCGGGTCGACGATGGCGAGCCGCTCGTGGACGAGGATGGCGCCGCCATCGACGTACACCCCGCTCCAGTCCGGGCCGCGATGGCGCTGGCGTTGCGACAGGTCCAGCGCGTGGCGGCGCAGGGCGGTAAGGTCATCGCCGGCCTGCAGGCCGAACATTCCGAAAATCGAACACATGGGAACAGCTCCTGATGATGGGGAATACACGTAGCGCCTGCATTCGACCGGCCACCCATCCCGGGCCTGTACTGCACCCGGAAAACAAAAAACCCGCATCGGCCGATGCGGGTTTTCTGAGGTCCGGGCGTTTGTTGCTTGTTCTAGCCCTGGTCGCAGTCCCGCATTGGCCGCGCACGATTATTCGCGCGCAGATTATTGCGGTTGTTGTTGTTGACGGCGGTGGCCAGGAGCGTGGACATGGACCGACCGTACCGCTGTTTCCGGCGCGGCGCAACTGTTGCGGGCGCAACTGGTTCAGCGCCTGACGTGCCCCGTCCCCGATAATCCACGCCTGCCTCCTGGAACTCACGGATGAATCCCCTTCGTTTCCGCCTGTCGCTTTCCGCGCTGGCGCTGCTGGCCCTGGCCGCCTGCACCACCGCCCCCAACCGCCCGACCAGCGATACCGAAGTGAAGTGGCGCACCGCCGCAGAGCGCGGCGACATCGAGGGCATGCTGGAGCTGGCCGAACTTTACGAACGCTGGAACGACCGCCGGGCGCTGGACTGGTATGAGCGCGCTGCGGCCGCCACGCCTTGGAGTTTCCGCAATACCATTGCGGAAGAAGCGCTGGGGCGGATCTGGGCCAGTGGTACGATGTACACCGGCCGCCGCCCTGAAGACACGCCGCCCCCGGTGCTGCGCGCATCGCCGCGGAAGGCCGGGCGCTGGTACCTCGCCGCGGCCAACCACGGCAGTCCGGGCGCGATGCTGTCGCTTGCAAAATTCGAACGCGAACGTGGCCACGCGGCCGCAGCACTGCGCTGGGACCTGCGCGCCACGGTTTACCAGCGCTATTCGAGCAGCAGTTCGGGTCTGCCCGCCGCGATTGCCCCGCAAGCCGGTGCACTGCACCCGCTGGTGGTCGACATCCAGCGGCGTGCTGCGCGTGGCGATGCCCAGGCCCAGGTGGACCTGGGCGCGCTTTACGAAAGAGGCATGGGCTTGGGCATCGAACGCGACCCGGCGATGGCGCTGGAGTGGTACCGCAAGGCCGCCCTGCAGGGCAATGTGTTCGGCCAGTACTTCACGGGCCTGATCCTGGGACGTGCGCCGCCGGGGGTGCCGCGCGATGAGGCGGTGGCCGCCGGATGGTTTGCCAAGGCCGAGGCACAGAAGTTCTTCCTTGCCGGTGAATCGTATTGGCGCAAGGGCATCCAACCGGCGTTCTGGACGTTTGATTGAACCGGGCTGTACACACTCGCCGGCGACCTTCAAGTCTGCCGGCGGGCGCGCGCTTCGCCCAGAATGGGCGGCATGAGTACCGCCACGTTCCGTGATGAAACCCTCTCCCGCGCCCGCATGCAGGCCATCGTCGCCGCGCATCCGCGCGCGGCCGTGTTCGAGGACTGCAGCTTCGACAATGCCGACTTCTCGCGGCTGGACATGGAGGGTTTCCAGTTCATCCGCTGCTCGGTAGCGGGCACGTCCTGGCTGGCCGCCTCGCTGGAGGAAAGCCGCTGGGAAAAATGCCGGGGCGGCCAGTGCGATTTCAGCTCGGCGCTGCTCGGCGATGCGGTGTTTTCGCACTGCGATCTGAACAACAGCCACTGGCGCCGCGCCACGCTGTCATCGGTCCGGTTCGAGGATTGCAAGCTGACCGGCGCGCACCTGCAGGAAGTGACCGGCTGGGCGTTGGAGTTCCGCGACTGCCTGCTGGTCAGTGCGGACCTGCGTGGGCTGTCGTTCCGCAAGGCCACGCTGCAGGGAATGGATTTTTCCGATGCGGACCTGTCCGGCTGCGATTTCCGCGATGCCGTGTTCGAGGGCGGCAGTCTGCGCAACGCGCAGATCCGCTTGACCCGCTTCGAAGGCGCCGACCTGCGCGGTGCTGACATCACAGGGCTCAACGTGATGGACAGCAGACACTTCAGGAAGGCGGTGATTTCACAACGCCAGGCAGGCGCAGCGCTGGCCGCGTTTGGCTTGATCGTAGCGTGATGGCGGCGGCGCCGAAGGTAGAGCCGACTGTTAGTCGGCTGCCGGCCGCCGCGGGGACCTTGGTTCTGCGCGTAGAGCAGCCGACTAACAGTCGGCGCTACCTTCGGCGCGTGTAGAGCAGCCGACTAACAGTCGGCTCTACCTTCGGCGAGAAGGCGCTCGATCAGGCGCCGGTATAGTTCCGGCAGCTTCTGCAGGTCGGCTACCGAAACGTTTTCGTCCACCTGGTGGATGCTGGCGTTGACCGGCCCCACTTCGATGCACTGGGCACCCAGCGGTGCGATGAAGCGCGCATCCGAGGTGCCGCCGCCGGTGCTTTCTTCGGGCGCGGTGCCGGCGAATTCGCCCAGCACTTCGCGCGCCACGCGCCGCAGCGTGCCTTCCGGGGTATAGAACGGCTCGCCGCTGCGATGCCACTTCAGGCGGTATTCCAGCCCATGGCGGTCCAGCAGCGCGGCGATCTCCTGCTCCAGCGCCGGCGCGTTCCAATGCGGGTTGTAGCGCAGGTTGAACAGCACCTGCAGTTCGCCCGGAATCACGTTGTTGGCGCCGGTACCGGCGTGGATGTTGGAGACCTGCAGGCTGGTCGGCGGGAAGCTCTCGTAGCCGTCGTCCCACTCGCGCGCGGTCAGCTCGGCGAGCGCGCCGGCCGCGAGATGGATCGGGTTGCGCGCCTTGTGCGGATACGCCACATGCCCCTGCACGCCGTGCACGGTGAGCGTGGCCGACAGGCTGCCGCGCCGGCCCACCCGCAACAGGTCGCCCAGCACTGCCGTGGACGACGGTTCACCGGTGATGCACCAGTCGATCGCCTGGCCACGTTCGCGGAACAGGTCTGCGACGCGGCGCACGCCGTCGATCGCGTCGCCCTCTTCGTCGCTGGTCAGCAGCACCGCCAGCGTGCCCGGGTGGTCGGGATGCGCGGCCACGAACTGCTCGGCGGCCACCACGAACGCGGCCACGCTGCCCTTCATGTCCGCCGCGCCGCGCCCGTACAGCACGCCGTCCCGGATCTGCGGGTCGAACGGTGCACTGGTCCAGGCCTCGACCGGGCCACTGGGGACCACGTCGGTGTGGCCCAGCAGCACCAGCACCGGCGCACCCTGCCCGTGCGTGGCCCAGAGGTTGTCGACCTCGCCCAGGCGCAGGTGCTCGCAGCTGAAACCCGCCTGCTGCAGCCGCGCGGCCAGCAGCGCCTGGCAGCCGGCGTCCTCGGGCGTCACCGACGGCCGGGCGATCAGGTCGCAGGCCAGGGCAACGACGTCGTTCAAGCGCCCACTCCGAACCGCTGCTTGAATCCGTTGTCGGAAAAGCCCTGGGTCATCGTTCCGTCCGCCGTCACCACCACCGGCCGCTTGATCAGCTGCGGGTACTCGCGCAGCAGCAGCTTCCACTCCGCATCGGAAGCCGCCGCCTTGCGGTTCTCGGGCAGCTGCCGCCAGGTGGTGGAGGATCGGTTGACCAGCGCCGGGAAACCCCCGGCCTGCGCGGCCCAGTCCAACAGGGTTTCCGGGCTGGGTTTCGCGTCGCGGTAGTCGACGAAGGTGTACGGCACCTGGAAGCGGTCCAGCCACTTGCTGGCCTTCTTGCAGGTATCGCAGTTCTTCAATCCGTAAACGGTGGTGGTCATTGCCGGCGGGTACTCTGGCTTGGATTCAACGGACAGGCAGCACGCGTCAGTATAGTGCCGCACCGATCAGGACGCGGCCGATTTTTCCGCGTGGTCGGTGAGCTCCAGCAGCAGCGTGCGCTGCCAGGACGACAGTCCAGTGGCAGACGGCACGTCCCAGCCCAGCAGTGGCCTGCCCTTCGCGTCGACCAGCAGCGCCAGCTGCGTGGTCATGAAGCCGCGCATGCTCGACAGCTGCCACTGGTATTGCGGCATGTCCCACGGATCGGCTGCGTACAGGTGCATGCACACCGCGTCCATGTCCAGCAGCATCTGCACGCGCGACGCGGCGTTCAAGCGGGTGCGTCCCGCCGCCATCGACGCGATCAGGGCGTTGCAGGCGGCGATCGACGCTTCACGATCGAAGCGGTCGCCTTCGTCGCCCAGCCGCACCAGGTCGCCCGCCGCCTGGCTGAAGCGGGCCAAGGCACCCGGTGGCTCCAGGTGCGCGATTTCGGTGGACAAGGGTCGGCGGACCGGGGTGGCGAGGAAGGGCGGTGGCGTCACCGCCGTCGCATCCGACGTCGAGGCCGCAGCGCTGCCCCGCTGCACCACGTTGGCGAAACTGCGGCCATCGGTGGGAGTGCCTGCCAGGGGGCCACGCGGGGCTTCCCGCAGCGCCAGCCGCGTCCGCACCCAGTCCTTCTGCTGCGCCAACCATCGGCAGTAATAGTGCGTGGCGTAGGCGAGGTAGTCCCGGAGCTGCTTGCCCTGGCCCATGCCACGGTACTCCCCGTCGCGCTGGTCCCAGATACCCCGCGAAGGCAGCCGGGCTTCCTCGATGATCGGCTTGAGCGCGCGTGCCGCGTTGACCTGCAATGCGTTGCTCTGGGCGAATCGTCCGTTGCCCCGGCTCAACTGTGCCAGCCGGCGCAGGTACTGCACGCCGTACTTTGCAACCAGGGCCAGGGTACGACTTTCCCACCCCAGCAGCAGGTCCGGTTGCGCTTCCAGCAGCACCGGCACGGTCAGCAGCAGGCTGTCGGCGGCCGGGCGCGGCAGCGGCGTGCCGATCCGGCGGGCGAGCTGCTGTTCGGAGGCGCGCAGGGCGCTGACCAGGCCGAACGCCAGCGTCGCGCCGCCAATCGCGTGGATCGGATGCTGCCGCAACAGCGCCTCGAAGATCGGCGCCAGGTGTTCGCTGATTGTCGCTGCGCAGCGCGCCTGCAGCGGTGGATGATTGATCAGCTCCCCGAGGTGGAACATGATCACGCTTACATTCTCCAACGTGTATTCCTGGCGTGCCCTGACCACCTCCACGCAGCGCTGGGTCGTGCGCACCAGCCGTTCCCCCTCGCAGGGCAGCGCCGCGCTCCGCCGCACCAGCTGGCACAGGATGTTGAGCGCTTTTCCGAGCTGGATGTTGGGCGCGCGCCGGTCGTCTTCGGCATCACCGAAGCCGACGCTGGCGGCCATCACCTGCGACAGCGTGTCCAGGTCGGCATCGATGCTGGACAGGTCGCCCTGTTTCACTATCTTTTCGTACAGCGCGGTGACGATGTCCGCCGCAGTGAGGTCGGCGGAATGGAGACCGGCGACCCCCGACGCATTCTGGATATGGGTCGGGACCACGGCCCCGGGCGGCGCTGCGTGGACCGGGCGGAGCGGCGGCACCGGACGGACCAGCGGGCGGATCACCGACACTGCGTTACTGACGTTTTCCATGCACGACCCTTCTGCCAGGAGAACGGCAGCATAGGCCTGCCCGGACGAGGTCCGGGCGACGGCGGCGCCAAGCTGTGACGGCGTTTGCGAAGCCGCGCCAAAGCGCGCGGTGAAAGCGTCACGGGGCACCGTGGCGATGCCCCGATTGCGTCAGCCGTTCAGTCGGCCAGGCCGCGCAGCAGCTCGTTGACGCTGGTCTTGCTGCGGGTTTTGGCGTCGACCTGCTTGACGATCACCGCGCAGTACAACGAGTGCGAACCGTCCTTGGACGGCAGCTGGCCGGACACCACTACGCTGTACGGCGGCACCGAGCCGTAGCTGATTTCGCCGGTGGCGCGGTTGTACACGCGGGTGCTCTGGCCCAGGAACACGCCCATGCCGATCACGCTGTGGTGGCCGACCACGAAGCCTTCCACCACTTCCGAACGCGCGCCGATGAAGCAGTGGTCTTCGATGATGGTCGGGCTGGCCTGCAGCGGTTCCAGCACGCCACCGATGCCGGCACCGCCGGACAGGTGGCAATGCTTGCCGATCTGCGCGCACGAACCGACCGTGGCCCAGGTGTCGACCATGGTGCCTTCGCCGACGTAGGCGCCGATGTTGGTGAAGCTCGGCATCAGCACCACGTCCTTGCCGAAGTAGCTGCCACGGCGCGCGATCGCGCCGGGCACCACGCGCACGCCGGCGCGGCGGAATTTCGCTTCATCGAAGCCGGCGAAACGCGATTCCACCTTGTCCCAGAACGGCGCCGGGCGCGCGTCGACCACCGCCATGTCATTCACGCGGAAGTACAGCAGCACCGCCTTCTTCAACCATTCGTTGACCTTCCAGCCGCCATGGCCGTCCGGCTCGGCAACGCGGAATTCGCCGGTTTCCAGGCCATCGATGACGCGGCCCACCAGCGGCTTGGTCGAGCCTTCGATCTCGTGCAGGGTCAGCGTGGCGCGGCGCTCGAAGGCGCTCTCGATGCCGAACTTGAGCTCTTCCACGCCCGGCGTGGCCGGCTTGCGCAGCGACTTGCGTGCGATGTTCTCGGCGCGCTTGGCAGCGGTTTCCGCAGCGCTGCTGGCCGCGCTCTTCTTGACCGGGGCCTTCTTCGCCGCCGGCGCCGACTTTTTCGCGGCGGTCTTTTTCACCGCCGGAGCGGCGGCAACGGTCTTCTTGGCCGCCGCGGTCTTGGCGGCGGTCTTCTTGGCAGGCTTGGTGGCCATCAGTGGGGGTCTCCGGCTTTTCGATCAGGGTCCAGGCAGGCCAGCATGGCGTCGTGCAGCTGCTGCCTGGCGGTTTCGGTCAGGGGGCGGTCGTGTTCATCGCTGATCACGAACATGTCTTCGGCGCGCTCGCCGAAGGTGGCGATGCGCGCGTCATGCACGCGCAGGCCCTGGTTGCGCAGTACGAAGGCGACGTCGGCCAGCAACCCGGGGCGGTCGGGTGCGACCAGGCTGAAGCGGGTGCCGCCGGTGTCGTTGTCGTTGGCGTCGCGGAATTCGATGCGCGGGGCGAAGCGGAAATGCCGCAGCTGGCGCGGCACCACCCGCCGCGACGGACGCAGCCGCCCCAGGTCGCCGGCCAGCGCTTCGCGCAGGGCCGCTTCCAGGCGGGGCGCATCGCCGTCGGCGAAGCTGTCGGCCGGGGTCACTTCGAAGGTATCGAAGATGGTGTCGACCGGGCCGTCGAGCACGCGCGCGCGATGGATGCCATAGCCCTTGCGGTCCAGCGTCATCACGATGGCCGCGAACAGGCCGTCGCGGTCGGGCGAATGCACGAATACTTCCAGCGCATCGTCGTCGGCGGTGATCCGGCGCACCTTGACCAGGGTCTGGCCCTGCTTGATCGGCACCAGCGCCGCCGCCTGCCAGGCGAGCTGCTCCGGGCGCAGGCGGATGAAGCTCTCGTCCGGCATCACGGTGAACTGGCGGTCGATGGTGGCGTCGTCATAGCCGCGCTCGCGCACCAGCGCGCGCACGCTCTCACGCGCCTCCAGCACGCGCTCGGCGGCCGGCATCTGGTTTTCCAGGCCATCGCGCAGCGCGCGGCGCGCGGCGAAGTACAGGTCGGCCAGCAGCCGATCCTTCCACGCATTCCACAGCTTGGGGCTGGTGCCGGCGATGTCGGCGCAGGTCAGCAGGTACAGGTAGTCGAGGCGGTCGCGGCTGGCCACCAGCGTGGCGAAACGGTGGATCACGTCCGGGTCGGAGATGTCCTGCTTCTGCGCGGTGACCGACATGCGCAGGTGCTGCTCGACCAGCCAGGCCACCAGTTCGGTATCGGAACCGCTCAGCGCATGCGCCTGGCAGAAGTCGCGGGCATCCACCGCGCCGAGTTCGGAATGGTCGCCGCCACGGCCCTTGGCGATGTCGTGGAACAGCCCGGCCAGCAACAGCAGTTCCGGCTTGCGCAGCCGCGGCCAGACCTCGTGGGCGATGGAGAAGCGCTCGTCGGCGCGGCTGCTGGCGAACAGGCCGATGTTCCGCAGCACCATCAAGGTGTGCTGGTCGACGGTGTATACATGGAACAGGTCGAACTGCATGCGCCCGGACACCTGCGCGAAGGCGGGAATCCATTGCCCCAGTACGCCCAGGCGGGCCATGCGCGCCAGCGTATCCACCGCGCGCGGGCTGCGTAGCAGGGTCATGAACTGTTCCCGCGCGGCAGTGCCGGCCTCGGTGTACGCCGGCAGCTCCGCCAGCGCTTCGGCCAGCGCCCGCGCGGTGAGCGAATGCAGGCCGCGCACGTCTGGGTTGTAGGCCCAGCTGGCGAACAGCGCGAACACCTGTTCGATGTCGCCCTGCGGCCACTGCGGATCGTTGGCGGCCAGGTAGCCGCGGCGCAGCGAGAAGCCCACGCTGACCGGCTCGGGCACGGCCTCGCCGTCGAACTGCTCTTCGAAACGCTGCAGCAGGCGGTCGCTGATCCGCCGCACCACGGTCGCGCTGCGGTAGAAGCCCTGCATCATCTTCTCGACCGCCAGGCTTTCCACGTCGTCGTCGAAGCCCAGCCGCGTCGCCAGGGTCTTCTGGTAATCGAAACGCAGGCGCTCTTCGGGGCGGTTCGCGACCAGGTGCAGGCCGAAACGCAGCTGGGCCAGCGCGCAGCGCTCGCGGCGCAGCGCGACCGCCTCGTCGGGGCCGAGATGGCCCAGCCCGACCAGCGCTTCCAGTTCGCGCACGCCGAAGGCGCGCAGCGCCATCCAGCCCAGTGTATTGAGGTCGCGCAGGCCGCCGGGGCCATCCTTGATGTCCGGCTCCAGGTTGTCGGCGGTGTCGCCAAAGCGCTGGTGCCGGGCCAGCAGCTCCTCGCGCTTGGCCAGGAAGAATTCGCGGGGCGGCCACAGGCCGTCGCTGTTCACGGCCTGCTTCAACGCCTGCCGCGCGGCTTCGTCGGCGAGCAGCGGGCGGGATTCGATCAGGGCGGTCAACACGGTCTGGTCGGCGCTGGCCTGCACGCAGGCCTGCGCCGATCGCACCGCGTGGCTGACCGGCAGACCGCAATCCCACAGCAGCGCGAACAGACGTGCCAGCGCCGCTTCATGGGTGCGCTGGGCAGCCTCCGGTCCGAACACCAGCAGGTCGATGTCCGAGCGCGGGAACAGCTCGCCCCGCCCGTAGCCGCCGACCGCGAACAGCGCCAGGCCATGGTCGGCCGGCATGCAGCGCTGCCAGGCCAGGCGGATCAGGTGGTCGGCCGCGCGTGCGCGCAAGGCCAGCAGGCGCTCGATGTTGTCGCCCTGGTCGAAGCGGCGGTACAGCCGCGCGTCGGCCTGCTGCAGGGTCTGGCGGGCTTCCGCCGCCCACTCGGGGTCGGCGACGGCGTCGGCCGGCGCGTCCAGGGTCGGGCTCGCCGGCAGCATGCTCAGACCTGCGATTCGCCGGGCGACAGGGTCAGCACGTCCACGCCGGTCTCGGTGACCGCGACCATGTGCTCCCACTGTGCCGACAGCTTGCGGTCCTTGGTGACCACGGTCCAGCCATCCGGAAGCACCTTGTTGTAGCGGGTGCCCTCGTTGATCATCGGTTCGATGGTGAAGGTCATGCCCGGCTGCAGCACCAGACCCTGACCCGGACGCCCGTAATGCACCACCTGCGGCTCGTCGTGGTAGACCTTGCCGATGCCGTGGCCGCAGTATTCGCGCACCACGCTGAAGCGCTCGCCTTCGGCGTAGCTCTGGATCGCATGGCCGATGTCGCCCAACGTGGCGCCCGGCTTGACCGCGCGGATGCCGCGCCACATGGCTTCATAGGTCGCCTCGACCAGCCGCCGCGCCATCACCGACGGGGTGCCGACGAAATACATGCGGCTGGTGTCGCCGTGCCAGCCGTCCTTGATCACGGTGACATCGATGTTGACGATGTCGCCGTCCTTGAGGACCTTGGCTTCGCTCGGGATGCCGTGGCAGATGACGTTGTTGACCGACGTGCACACCGTCTTCGGGAAGCCCCGGTAGCCGACGTTGGCCGGGGTGGCTTTCTGCACGTTGATGATGTGGTCGTGGCAGATGCGGTCCAGCTCTTCAGTGGTCACGCCCGGCTTCACATGCGGGGTGACGATGTCGAGCACTTCGCTGGCCAGGCGGCCGGCGACGCGCATCAGTTCGATTTCCTCGGGGGTTTTCAGATTCACGCTCATGGCGGCCATTATCGCCGATCCGGGCCCATTCTGAACCGAGGCCGGCAGAATGCTGACAGCGCAGGTTCGGGTCCACGGGCTGGCGCGGGCGGCGCGCCCCTGGGACCTGCAACGTAAAAACTGTGATAACTGGCCATTTTCCGTCACATCTCACCAACAGGCCTGCTTTTATAAGGAACCCAGCGCCGCCCCTGGCGCCCTCCCCCTGCAGTACGCCGGCATCGATCCGTTCATCCAGGACCCCCGTCCAAGGAGAAGACCATGCGATTCCTTCGCGCCCCGCGTCCCCTGCTGATCGGCCTTGGCCTGGCCGCCCTGGCCTCCCCCGCCATGGCCGCCGACACGACCACCTTCAACGTCCGCCTGATCATCACCAAGGCCTGCACCATCACGGCCGCCGCGGCCACCGATGTGGACTTCGGCTCGGCCCTGTCCACGGCGACCACGCCGATCAACGCGCAGGGGTCGGTCACCGCCCAGTGCTCGGCGCTGACCCCATACACCATCGCCCTCAACGCCGGCACCAACGCGGGCACGGCCAACGACGTCACCACGCGTCGCATGCGCAACACCGACACCACGGTGACCACCAATAATTTCGTGGGCTACCAGCTCTACTCCAACGCCACGCGCACCACGGTGTGGGGGGCGACGGCAGGCACCAACACCGTGGCCGGGATCGGCACCGGGCTGGCGCAGGCGTATCCGATCTACGGCCAGGTCGCCAATCCCAGCGTGAACAACGCCGCGACGGGTACCTACCAGGACACCGTCACCGCCACCATCACCTACTGAGGTCGCCATGTTCCAGCGCATGCACGGGCGCGCCATGCGCGCCACGGCGAAGCTGTGCGTCGGCGCCCTGGTCGGACTGACCCTGGCACTGCCGTCTGCCCGGGCGGCCAGCCTGCAGGTGGCGCCGACCTCGCTCCAGCTCGGCGCGCGGCAGAACGCCGAAGCGTTGTGGATCAGCAACAGCGGCACCGAACCGGTGGACGTGCAGGCGCGGGTGTTCCGCTGGACCCAGGTCGACGGACGCGACACCCTCGAGCCCACCACGGATCTGGTGGTCAGCCCGCCGATGCAGGCCCTTGCCGCTGGCCAGCAGCAGCTGATCCGGGTGGTCCGCGCGGCGCCGCAGCCGCCGACGACCCAGCTGTCCTACCGGGTCATCGTCGATGAGGTGCCCAAGCTGGACCCGGGCCGGCAGGGCATGCAGTTCGTCCTGCGCTATTCACTGCCGGTGTTCGTGCAGCCGGACGGCGAGGCGACACCGCCGGACCTGCAGGCCACCGTGGTCACCCAGCCCGACGGCACGCCGGCACTGGAGGTGCACAACCGGGGCGCGGGCTACGCCCAGCTGGCCGACCTGGCGGTAGGCACGCTGGAGCGGCCACAGATTTTCCAGCCCGGACTGGTCGGTTACGTCCTCGGCGGCCAGACCATGCGCTGGCCGCTGGACCTCCCCGCAGGCCGACTCTCCGGCGCGACCCTTTCGGCAAAGATCAATGGCGCCTCGCAAGCCACGCCACTGTCTTCGACGCCACCGGCTCGCTGAGGCCTGCATGCGCGTCGCCCTGGCTGCCGGCGCGGTCTCGTCTGGAATGCCGGGCGGGACGGCAAGCGCCGCGGACGCGCCACTGGACAGCGTGGCGGACATCGGCGTCTCCGCCGCCGACGACGTCATGTTACCCGCGCCAACCCCGCTGACCGCGCCGCAGGCGCTGTATCTGGAGGTGACCCTCAACGGCAGCCCCCGCGGCCTGCTGCCGTTCACCGAGATCGGCGGACAGCTGCGCGCGGACCCCTCGGTCCTGCGTCAGCTGGGGTTCGGCGCACGCGGCGATGCACCGGTGCCGCTGGCGCAGATCAGCGGCGTGGTGGTCCGCTACGACGCCGGGCTGCAGACCCTGGCGCTGGAGGTTCCGCTGGAGCAGCTGTCGCTGCCCACCACCGAACTGGGACAGGCGCTACCCACCGCCTCCAGTGCCAGCGCCTCGCCGGGCGCGCTGCTCAATTACGACCTCTACGCCAGCCAGAACGAGGACGCGGGCAACCTGGCCCTGACCACCGAATGGCGGGTGTTCGGACTTGGCCGCGGGATCCTGCGCAGCACCCAGCTGCTGCGCACCTACCAGGACGACGGGCGCGACTGGCGCGGCGAGAGCGTGCGCCTGGACAGCGCGTGGCAGCTGGACTTTCCCGACAGCGCGGTGACCTTGACCGTCGGCGACTTCTTCAGCGGTTTCGTCGACTGGAGCCGACCGGTGCGCATGGGCGGCATCCAGGTGGGACGCAACTACGGCCTGCAGCCGTACCGCGTGCTGACCCCGACCCCGAGCTTCCTCGGCGAAGCGGTGGTGCCGTCGACGGTGGAGCTCTACGTCGATGGCCTGCGCCAGTACAACGGCGAGGTGCCAGTGGGGCCGTTCCAGCTTGGCGCGCAACCGGGCATCAGCGGCACCGGCAATGCCCAGGTCGTGATCACCGACGCCTACGGCCGCATGCAGACCCTGGATTTCTCGTTCTACGGCACCCAGCAGCTGCTCGCCGAAGGGCTCTCGGACTGGTCGGCCGGCGTCGGCCGGATGCGCCGCGACTATGGCATCCGCTCGTTTTCCTATGACAGCGCGACCGTGGGCAGCGCGACCTGGCGGCGCGGGGTGAGCAATCGTTTCACCGCCGAGCTGCACGCCGAGGGCGGCGGCGGGGTCGCCAGCGCCGGGGCCGGCGGCTGGTGGCAGC
>NZ_CAUQPH010000099.1:0-14212 GCF_963519925.1 uncultured Stenotrophomonas sp.
GTCTGCAGTGGCAGGCCCGGCGCCAGTGCGGCACCGGCCGGCTGCCGCAGCACGATCTGCACCGGGCCGGCGAGGTGGTTGTCGACCCGCGCGCGCCACTGGCCGCCGGCGCGTTCCAGCTTCACCGAGGCCAGCGACGCAGTCGCCGGGCCCTGCGCAGTGTCGCCGACCGGACGTACCAGCCCCCAGCCGCCGCGCCAGTCGGTCGCGCCGAGCGGATCGGCGAACCCGAGCAGGGGGCACAACAGCAGGGCAGGCAGCAGGATCCGGCGCATTGGCGAACTTCGGGAGGGCGGTGCGCGGACTCTACGCAAGCGCATTCATCCGGGAAAGGGGCGCGCGCGGCCACTGATGACAAAAAACTATATCGCTTCATCCAGATGAAAGGATTGACATGCTCGAAAAGTGCTGGCATCGTGGTTCCACCATCGAGACCGGCAGAGGGACAGGCCCTTTGAAGCCGGGGCAGCCCGCAGGCGCGCAAGCGACCTGCGTAGGTGCCAAATCCTGCGGGGACCGTGGCGTCTACCGAAAGATGGTTCGAACCGTGCACACCAGGTGCGCTTCGAACGCGAGCTCCGCGAAAGCTCGATGGCCGTTTTCCTCTTCGGGATACCGCCATGGGTTTTGCAAACGCTGCTGTCGCCACTGTTTCCTTCGCCCCCTTGAGCGTGCCGGTCGATGCCGGCTGCACCGCCGTGCGCGGTGAGATCGCCGCGGTGCTGTCGATGCGGCATGGTGGCCCGCGGCCGGTACGGCTGCGCTATGAACTGGTCGGGCGGTCGGCGGCGCCGGTGGTGGTGCTGGCCGGGGGCATTTCCGCGCACCGCCATGTCGCCGCCAACGCCGACTTCCCCGAGAAGGGCTGGGCCGAGGGCCTGGTCGCGCCGGGGCGCACCCTGGATCCTGCCGGGCGCAGGATCCTGGCGTTCGATTTCATCGGTGCCGATGGCGCGCTCGACCTGCCGATCGACACCGCCGACCAGGCCGACGCACTGGCGCTGCTGCTGGACCACCTTGGCATTGGACAGCTGCAGTGCTTCGTCGGGTATTCGTACGGCGCACTGGTGGGCCAGCAGTTCGCGGTGCGCCATCCGCAGCGCCTGGCGCGGCTGGTCGCGGTCAGTGGCGCACACCGCCCGCACCCCTATGCCGCCGCCTGGCGCGCGCTGCAGCGACGCGCCGTCGCCCTGGGACAGCTGCAATGCGCCGAGCACCATGGGCTGGCGCTGGCGCGGCAGTTCGCCATGCTCAGCTACCGCACCCCGGAAGAATTCGGCGAGCGCTTCGACGCGCCGCCGGAAGTGGTCAATGGCCGGGTCCGCGTGGCCGCCGAGGACTACCTGGACGCCGCCGGTGCGCAGTACGTCGCGCGCACGCCGGTCGAAGCCTACCTGCGCCTGTCCGAATCGATCGACCTGCACCGTGTCGACCCCGCCGCGATCGGCGTGCCGACCGTCGTGGTCGCGGTCGAAGGCGACCGCCTGGTGCCGCTGGCCGACCTGGTCGGGCTGGTCGAGGGACTGGGCCCGCGCGGCAGCCTGCGCGTGCTGCGCTCGCCGTATGGCCACGACGCCTTCCTGAAAGAAACCGATCGCATCGACGCGATCCTCGCCACCGCATTTCGTACCCCGGGAGAAAACGCATGAGCCAGTCCGCCGGTTCCGAACCGTCCTGTAGCCGTGTCACCGCCGCCGTGCGCGCCGGGATCGATCGCGATACCGCGTACGGTGCGGTGACCCCGCCGATCGTGCTGTCATCGAACTTCAGCTTCGATGGCTTCGGCAACAAGCGCCAGTACGACTACACGCGCAGCGGCAACCCCACCCGCGACCTGCTCGGCGAAGCGCTGGCCGAGCTGGAGGGCGGCGCCGGCGGCGTGATCACCTCCACCGGCATGGGCGCGATCAACCTGGTGCTCAACGCGCTGCTGCAGCCCGGCGATACCCTGGTGGTGCCGCACGATGCCTACGGCGGCAGCTGGCGCCTGTTCAACGCGCTGGCGAAGAAGGGCCATTTCCAGCTGGTCACCGCCGACCTGACCGATCCACGTTCGCTGGCCGACGCGCTGGCGCAGTCGCCCACGCTGGTGCTGGTCGAAACCCCGTCCAATCCGCTGCTGCGCATCACCGACCTGCGCTTCGTCATCGATGCGGCGCACCGGGCCGGTGCGAAGGTGGTGGTCGACAACACCTTCCTGTCGCCGGCGCTGCAGCAGCCGATCGCCTTCGGCGCAGACATCGTGCTGCATTCGACCACCAAGTACATCAACGGGCACAGCGACGTGGTCGGCGGCGCGGTGGTGGCACGCGACCCCGCGCTGCATGAACAGCTGGTGTGGTGGGCCAACGCGCTGGGCCTGACCGGGTCGCCGTTCGATGCCTTCCTGACCCTGCGCGGCCTGCGCACGCTCGGCGCGCGGTTGCGTGCGCACCAGGAAAACACCGCCGACATCGTGCAGCTGCTGGCGGCCAGCGACGCGGTGGCCCAGGTGTACTACCCGGGCCTGCCCGAGCATCCGGGCCATGCCATCGCTGCCCGCCAGCAGAGCGGCTTCGGTGCGATGCTGTCGTTCGAACTGGCCTCGTGCCCGGGCGATGACCCGCACGCGGCGGTGCGCGCCTTCGTCGACGGCCTGCGCTGTTTCACCCTGGCCGAATCGCTGGGCGGCGTGGAAAGCCTGGTTGCGCATCCGGCCACCATGACCCATGCGGCGATGACCGTCGAAGCGCGTGCGCTTGCCGGCATCAGCGAAGGGCTGCTGCGCCTGTCGGTGGGCATCGAGTCCTCCGACGACCTGGTCGGGGACCTGCAGGCCGGGCTGGAACGCGCGCAGGCGGTGATCGACCGCCAGGTGCAGCTGGCCGAACGCAAACGGGTGGATGCATGAGCGCGGTGCTTCCGTTCGCGCCGCCAGCACCACGGCGGCTGGCGCTGCTGGGGACGGGTACGGTCGGTACCGCGTTCGTGCAGCGCTACCAGTCGTTGCAGTCGCGTGGCATCGCGCTCCCGCAGTTCACGTGGCTGGCCAATTCGCGCACGGCACGGGCCTGCGAACAGCATCCGGCGCAGGCGCTGGAACACGCCAACGATGCCGCGCGCACGGTGCCGGCGCTGCAGCCGTGGGCCGAAGCCGAAGGCCTGCAGCGCGGCGACGTGGTGGTGGATGCCACCGCCAGCGATGACGTGGCCAACTGGCACGAGCAATGGCTGGCGCGCGGCGTGCACGTGGTGACTGCCAACAAGCTGGGGCAGGGCGCGCAGCTCGCCCGTGCGCAGGCCATCGCCGGCAGCGGACTGGACGGCGGCGCACGCTACGGCGACAGCGCCACCGTCGGCGCAGGGTTGCCGCTGCTGAGCAGCCTGCGCGGTCTGGTCGCCGGCGGCGACCGCATCCATCGGGTGGAAGGCGTGCTGTCGGGATCGCTGGCCTGGCTGTTCCATCATTACGACGGCCAGCGTCCGTTTTCGGCCTGGGTGCGCGACGCGGCGGGCGCCGGCTTCACCGAGCCGGACCCGCGCGTGGACCTGTCCGGCGAGGACGTGCGCCGCAAGCTGCTGATCCTGGCGCGCGCCAGCGGCATCGCACTGCGCGCCGAGCAGGTCCAGGTCGCTTCGCTGGTCCCCGACGCGTTGGTGCCGCTGCCGGTGAGCGCAGCGATTGCGCAATTGTCGTTGCTGGACGCGCCGCTGCAACGGCACTGGGAGCAGGCGCGCGCGCAGAACGGCTGCCTGCGCTTCATCGGTGGTTTCGACCATCAAGGCGCCACCGTTGGCCTGCGCATCGTGCCCCTGGACCACCCGTTGGCCGGCGGCGCGCAGACCGACAACCGCGTGGCGATCCACAGCGACCGCTACAGCGCCCAGCCCTTGCTGATCCAGGGCCCGGGAGCGGGCGCCGACATCACCGCCGCAGCGTTGCTCGACGACGTGCTGTCCATCACCCGCGCGTAGAGCCACGCCCTGCGTGGCTTCGCGGTCCTGAACGAAGAGCAGCCACGCAGGGCGTGGCTCTACGACATCAGCGCTCGCGCAATGCCTTCAACAAAGCGGCATTGAACCGCTCCGGATCCTGCACCTGCGGCGAATGCCCGAGGTCGTCGAAGGTCACCAGCGTGGCGCCGGGAATCGCCGCGGCAGCGGCCTTGCCCAGCGCCGGATAATCGCCCAGCGTAGCCTTCAACGCGGGCGGGGCCAGGTCACGACCGATCGCAGTGCGGTCTTTCTGGCCGATGAACAACGTGGTGGGAACCCGCACGTTGGGCAGTTCGTAGACCACCGGCTGGTTGAACACCATGTCCGAGGTCAGCGCCTGGCTCCAGGCCACGGCCTGCTTGCCAGGGCCGGCATACATGCCCGCCTGCATCCGCGCCCAGTGCTCATACTCCGGCGTCCACTGGCCGCTGTAGTACACGTCCAGCTGGTACTTCCTGATGCTGTCGAAACTGGTCTTCAGTTCGTTGGCATACCACGCATCCACGCTGCGCCACGGCACGCCCCTGGCCTTCCAGTCCTCCAGTCCGATCGGATTGACCAGTGCCAGCCGGCGCAGCTGCTGCGGATACATCAGTGCAAAGCGCGCCGCCAGCATGCCGCCCATCGAATGGCCGACCAGGTCCACCTGGGTGGTGTCCAGCTTGAGATGGGCCAGCAGCGCTTCGGTGTTGGCGGCCAGCTGGCCGAACGAGTACTGGTAACGCAGCGGCTTGCTGGATTTGCAGAAGCCGATCTGGTCGGGCGCGATCACCCGGTAACCGGCGCTGCTCAACGCCTTGATCGCGTCGCGCCAGGTGCCCGCGCAGAAGTTCTTGCCGTGCAGCAGCACCACGGTGCCAAGCGCGGCCTTGCCCGCGGGTGGAACGTCCAGATAGGCCATTTCCAGCGGCTGGCGCTGGGACTCGATGCTGAAGATCTTGACCGGCCATCCGTAATCGAAGCCCTGCAGACGGGCGTCGTAGGTATCGGCGGCGAACGAGGTCAGGGACAGGCAGGCAAGCAGGGCGGCGGCCAGGATGCGCATGGCGGTCTCCAGTGGGGGAACCCCGAGGATAACCGCCTCCACCCGCCAGCCGTCACCCCATCAGCATTCGATGACGTTCACCGCCAACCCGCCGCGGCTGGTTTCCTTGTACTTGTCCTGCATGTCACGGCCGGTATCGCGCATGGTCTTGATCACCTTGTCCAGCGACACCTTGTGCTTGCCGTCGCCGCGCATCGCCATGCGCGAGGCGTTGATCGCCTTGACCGCACCCATCGCGTTGCGCTCGATGCAGGGAATCTGCACCAGCCCGCCGATCGGATCGCAGGTCAGGCCCAGGTTGTGTTCCATGCCGATCTCGGCTGCGTTCTCGATCTGGCTGGGGTTGCCGCCCAGCGCCGCGACCAGGCCGCCGGCGGCCATCGAGCAGGCCACGCCGACTTCGCCCTGGCAGCCCACTTCGGCGCCGGAGATGGAGGCGTTTTCCTTGTACAGGATGCCGATCGCCGCCGAGGTCAGCAGGAAATCGAACACGCGCTGTTCGTTGGCGCCGGGGCAGAAACGGTCGAAGTAATGCAGCACCGCCGGCAGTACGCCGGCCGCGCCATTGGTCGGGGCGGTGACCACGCGACCGCCGGCGGCGTTTTCCTCGTTTACCGCCAGCGCATACAGGTTCACCCAGTCCAGCGTGGTGAGCGGGTCGCGCATCGCCGCTTCCGGCTTCGACGACAGTTCGCGGTACAGCGCGGGCGCACGCCGGGAGACGTGCAGGCCGCCGGGCAGGGTGCCCTCCTGGCGGATGCCGCGGGCGACGCAGGCCTGCATCGCGCTCCAGATCTCGCGCAGCTGGTCGCGGATCTCGTCCTCGCTGCGCCAGCACTTCTCGTTCTCGAACATCAGCTGGGCGATGCTCAGGCCGCTGCGCGCGGTCTGCGCCAGCAGTTCGTCGCCGCTCTTGAACGGATAGGGCAACGGGGTTTCATCGGGCACGATGCGGTCGTCGGCGGCGTCGTCCTGGTTGACCACGAACCCGCCGCCCACCGAGTAGTAGTCGCGGGTGGCGATGACCTGTTCCTGGGCGTCATAGGCGGTGAAGCGCATGCCGTTGGTGTGGTAGGGCAGCTTCTGGCGCTTGTTCAGGCCCAGGTCGCGCTTCTCGTCGAAGGCGATCTCGTGGGTGCCCATCAGCCGGATCCGCTTCGTGCTGCGGATCCGCTCCAGCGCCTCGGGAATGATGTCCGGGTCGATCAGGTTCGGGCGCTGGCCTTCCAGGCCCAGCAGCACCGCCTTGTCGGTGCCATGCCCGCGCCCGGTCAAGGCCAGCGAGCCGTAGACGTCGGCGCGGATGCGCACCACGTCCTGCAGGCAGCCGGGATCGAGCAGCCAGCGGTGCACGAAGCGTTCGGCGGCCTTCATGGGTCCTACGGTGTGCGAGGAACTCGGGCCAATGCCGATCTTGAAAACGTCGAACGTGCTGACAGCCATGATTGCCAAACTGCGGGTATCGGATGGAGCGCTATTCTATGCTGTCCGCGCGGGCCGGCCTGGCTGCGGCGCAGCAAATTCGAGCGACGGGAGCCCGATGTTCATTCTTTACCAGCGCGATGACTGCCACCTGTGCGACCAGGCCTTGGCCGTACTGGCCCAGGCCCGGGTGGCCGGGCTGGACAGCGTGTTCATCGACGATGACGCAGGCCTGGAGGCGCGCTATGGCGCGCGCGTGCCGGTCCTGCGCGACGCCCAGGGCCGGGAGCTGGACTGGCCGTTCGACGTGGCCGCGGTAAGCCGCTTCACCACGTAGAGCGGGGCTCTGCCCCGCTCCACGGGCTCCCCGGGCGGGCGTTATTTCGCCTGGAGCTTCACGCGCGTGCTGATCGCGGTTTCGTCCGGAATGCTCTTGGTGTCCTTCCAGTCGCCCTGGCCCACGCCGAAGTCCAGGCGCTTGACCGTGGCCTTGCCGACGAGCACCGGATTCGGACCGGGCTTCCATTCGAAGGTGAGGGTGACCGGCTTGCTCACCCCGCGCAGTTCCAGCGTGCCATTGGCCACGTACTTGTCGCCGCTCCTGGTAAAGCCCTTGGCGGTGTAGCGGGCGGTGGCGAACTTGGCCACGTCGAAGAAGTCCGCGGTCTGCAGCGTCGAGTCACGGTCGCCGTTGCCGGTCTTGGCGCCGGCCAGCGGAATGGTCACGTCCAGCGTACCGGCGGCCGGGTTGGCCGGATCGAAGCTGATCCGGGTGGAAAAACCGGGGAAGCTGCCGGTGAACACTTCGCCGTCGTACTTGGTCGCAAAGGCCAGCGTCGAGCCGGCGCCGGGGGCCTGCACGTAGTCGGCGGCCATCGCCGGGGCGGTGGCGATCAGGCCGGCCAGCGCAGCGGCCACGGCAGCGGGGGAAGTGAGCTTGATGTTCATCGTCAATCCTTCTGGGGGGAGGCGAGCCAACCCTGCGGCAGCATGCGCGCAAGCGTGGCATCGCGTTGGAAGAGATGGTGGTAGAGCGCGGCGCCGGCATGGGCGACCACCACGGCGATCAGCAGCCAGAAGCCCCACTCGTGGATGGCATGGGACACATCGCGTGCCGCCGGGTTGGGCGCGACCAGCTTGGGCACGTCGACCAGGCCGAACCAGCGGAACGGGCGCAGCCCGCTGGCCGAGTCGTAGATCCAGCCGGACAGCGGCAGCGCGAACATCAGCACGTACAGCAGCCAGTGGGTGGCCGACGCGATGCGCTCCTGCCAGCCGGGCGTGCCCGGGACCGGTTCGGGGGCACCTGCGTACAGGCGCCAGCCGAGCCGCAGCGCCACCAGCGCCAGCACGGTGATGCCGAGCGACTTGTGCGCGGTATACACCCAGAAGTACTTCGGCGTGCGTGGCAGTTCGCCCATGGTCAGGCCGACGATGCCAAGCAGCAGGATCAGCAGCGCGATCAGCCAATGCAGGCCCTGGCTGATGCTGCCCCAGCGGTGGGGAGTGTTCCGGGTGGTCATGGCGAGCGCTTCCGGGCGGGCGAAGGTGAGAGGTCGGAGTCGTCGGACGCCGCCGGAGTTCCCGGCGCGTCGACCGACGGCGTGTCCTGCGGATCGGCGGCAGTGCGGTCGCGCACCGCTTCGGCTTCGATGCGCAGCTGCACCGTGTCGCCGATCATCGAGGGCCAGGCGTCGATGCCGAAGGCATTGCGGCTGAGCGTGGCGGTGGCGGAAAACCCGGCGGTGCGCCGGAACGGCGGCATCGGGTGGCGCTTGACCGCGTTGAGGGTCACCTCCAGCGCCACCTCGCGGGTGACCCCGCGCAGGGTCAGCTCACCGATCACCCTGGCGTGGGTGGGGTCGATCGGTTCGATCCGGGTGGAGACGAAGCGCGCTTCGGGATGGCGTTCGGCGTCAAGCAGGTTGCGGGCCAGGGTTGCCTTGTTCCACGCGTCGTCGCCCAGGTCCAGGCGCTGCAGCGGCACGCTGACCGACAACGTGGCGCTGTGCCAGTCGTCCGGGTCGAACGCCAGGCGGCCCTCGCTGCCCGACACCGTGCCCAGCGCCTGCGAGAACCCGGCGTGTTCCACGGTGAACAGCACCCGCGTATGGACCGGGTCGAGCCGGTAGGTGTCCGGGGCGGCCGCCGCCATGCACGGGGTCGCGCACAGCAGCAGGGCAAGGGTCAGGCGTTGGCTCACGGCCGGCTCCATTCAGGGCTGGGCCGATCATACGCGCTGGGCCGTGATCCCCGGCAGCACCATGGCTGCAACAGTTCGTGGTGGTGCCGGGCGCGCAGCGTGGCCCGCTGTGTGACAATCGCCGCCAACAGGGAGAACTCGATGGCGTTGAGCGCGCGCGGTTGGCGGGCAGGCATCGTGCTGCTGGTACTGGCTGCGTGTGCCGTGCCGTCGGCGCTGTGGGCCGCAGGGACATCGGCAGAAACACCGCGCATGCGCCGCTTCGGTGCAGCCGAAGGCATGCCCTCGCGCATGGTGCTGGCGCTGGCGCAGGATCGCCAGGGATATGTCTGGGCGGCCACCGACGATGGTCTTGCGCGTGTGGACGGGGTTGGCCTTCGCGTATGGCGCAACGAGCCGGACGATCCGGGTTCGCTGCCCAGCAATGAGATCGAAACGCTGCTGGTGGATCCACTGGACCGGGTCTGGGTGGGCAGCAATGGCGGTGGCTTGAGCATGCTCGGTCCCGACCGCGAGCGCTTCCAGCAGTTCCCCGACATCAGCGTGCGCTGCGAGGGGCAGTTCTGGTCGCTGGCTTACGCCGGCAAATCGCTGTGGATCGGCACCAATGCCCATGGCATATGTCGCCGCGACGAAGACGGCAGCCTGGTGCGCTATCGCGCCGACCCTGCCGATCCGGCCAGCCTGCCCAGCGACACCATCTACACGATGCTGTCCGATGCGCAGGGGCGCGTGTGGATCGGCACCGGCAGCGGCGTCGCCCGCTGGGACGGCAGGACCTTCACCCGTATCGCGCCCGCGCTGCTGGGCGACAAGAGCGTGTTCCGCCTGACCCGCGACCGCGACGGCACGGTGTGGGCCGGCACCCAGGGCGGACTGTTCCGCATCGACAGCGATGACAGCGTGCGCCCGGCGCCGTGGACGCCGAGCGCCGACGTGCGCGCGGCGTCGGTGGTCCACGACCGCAACGGCGGCTACTGGCTGGGCACGGCCGACGGCCTGTACCGCGGCGACGACCGCAGCATGCGCCTGCTGGCCGGCGATGCCGGCAGCGGCTTCCTCACCGAACGCAGCGGCGTGCTGGACATGCTGCAGGACCACGAAGGTGGCCTGTGGTTCGCCATGCTGACCCAGGGGCTGGCCTACCTGCCGCCGGACTGGAAGCGCTTTTCCACCTGGTACCAGCTCGATGGCAAACCCCTGGACAGTGCCTACCTGCTCAGTGCTGCGGCCGCAGGCAATGACTATTACATCGCGGCGGCGCACGGAGTCTACGCGCTGGATGCGGGCGGCCGCCTGCGCCAGGTGGCGAACGAGAAGCAGCTGGGCGTCGGCGCGGTCCGTTCGGTGCTGCCACGCGCCGACGGCGCCCTGTGGCTGGGGCGCGCCGGAAGGCTGGGCCTGTATCACCCGGACAGCGGGCGCCTGCGCGAATGGAAGATCGGCAGCGGCACGGATGTGCGGCAGCGCATCGAGCTGATCCGCCAGGCGCCCGACGGCGATCTGTGGCTGTCGATCACCAACCTCGGCGTGCAGCATCGGGACGCGCAGGGCAACCTGCTCGACGAGATCCGCATCGACGCCGGCCGCGGCCTGGTCGACATGCCGGTGGAACAGATGGTGTTCGATCCGCGCGGGCAGCTGTGGGTCATGGGCGACTTCGGCGAGATGGGATTGCTGCGCTGGCAGGAGGACCGCTTCGAACGCGTGCCGGGGATCGCCCCGGGCAGCCTGTACGACATGCTCTGGATCAGTCCGGAGGAAGCCTGGCTGGCGCGCAGGGGCAGCCTGGAGCGGTACCGCTGGGACGGCCTGAGCATGACCCTGCGCGAACGCGTGGGCGCCGCGCAGGGCATGCCGCCGGTGTCGATCGGCGGCCTTGCCCGTGGGGCCGATGGGCAGGTGTGGGCGACCACGCCGCGCGGCCTGGTCAGCTGGCACCCACTCGATCGCCGGCTGCGTGTCTACGGCGAACGCGACGGACTGCCCGACATGGAATTCAGTGGGCGCCCGCCGGTCACCGGCGCGGACGGACGCGTGCTGGCGGTCACCGCGACCGGCCTGGTGGCGTTCGACCCGAACGCGCCCGACCTGGTGCTGCCCCCGTCGCAGCTGGTCATCGACAACATCCAGGTGCGCCGCGACGATGCCGAAGGCCAGCAGTCGCTGCCGGTCAACGCGCCGCTGTTGCTGGGACCGGACGACCGCGACCTGATCATTTCCGCGCGACTGCTGTCCTACGCCAGCCCGATGGGCAACCGTTACCGCTACCGGGTGTCCGGTTACGACCAGAACTGGGTGATGCAGAACGCCGACGGCGAACGCCTGTTGTCGCGCCTGCCAGCGGGCGAGTACGCCATCGACGTGCAGGCGGCCACGCCGCATGGCGAGTGGACCCCGTCGCGCACCATCAGCGTGCGCGTGCAGCCGCCCTGGTGGCGCAGCGGCTGGGCGATCCTGGGCTATGTGATTTTGGGGCTGCTGCTGGTGGCGGCGCTGGCCGCGTTCGCGCGCGCGCGTCTTCGCCGCCGCCAGCAGTGGCAGCTCACCGTGCACAAGCAGCAGATCGCCGAACAGGCCTCGCAGGCCAAGAGCCGCTTCCTGGCCACGCTGGGGCACGAGGTGCGCACCCCGATGACCGGCGTGCTGGGCATGAGCGAACTGCTGCTGGCCACGCCGCTGGACGAGATGCAGCGGGGGTACGCCGCGTCCATCCAGCACGCCGGCGCGCACCTGCTGCGGCTGGTCAACGACGCCCTGGACCTGGCACGGATCGAGGCCGGTCGCCTCGAGCTGGATATCCGCCCGTTCGACCTGACCGCGATGCTGGACCAGGTCGACGCCCTGATGGAACCGATGGCGCACCACCGCGGGCTGGCCTACGAACGCAGCTTCACCCTGCCGGGACCGGTCCAGGTCAGCGGCGATGAAATGCGGGTCCGCCAGATCCTGATGAACCTGCTGGGCAATGCGATCAAGTTCACCGAGCACGGTCATGTCGGGCTGGGCATCGAACTGGTCGAACACGGCACCGGGGTGGTGTTCGAGGTCAGCGATACCGGCCCGGGCATCAACCGCGACCAGCAGGAGCGCCTGTTCCACCGCTTCGAACAGGCCGATGGTCCGCGGACCGCGTCCCGCTACGGCGGCAGCGGCCTTGGTCTGGCGATCTGCCAGGAACTGGCGGTGGCGATGGGCGGGCGTATCGAGATCGACAGCCAGCCGGGGCAGGGGGCGCGCTTCACCGTGCACCTGCCGTTGCCCTGGTGCCGGCGTCCCGGCCCGGGACCACATGCCACGACCGAGGCCGGCCCCATCGCACTGCCGCCGATGCGGGTGCTGCTGGTGGAAGACGATGCCACCGTGGCCGAGGTGATCGCCGGCCTGCTGCGTGCCCGTGGCCACGCGGTAGTGCATGCATTGCACGGACTGGCGGCGTTGTCGGAAGTGGCTGCCGGCGCGTTCGATGTCGGCCTGCTCGATCTCGACCTGCCGGCGCTGGATGGCATCGCCATCGCCGGGCAGCTGCGGGCGATGGGCTACGCATTGCCACTGATCGCGGTGACTGCGCGCTCGGACGCATATGCCGAGCAGCAGGTGCTGGCGGCCGGATTTGATGGCTTCCTGCGCAAGCCGGTTACCGGCGACATGCTGGTGTCGGCGATTGCGCAGGCCTGCGTGAAGCGGCGGGGCGTGTCGGAAACGATGACGTCGCCATAGGCTGTGCTTCACGAAAACCTGAAATCAATCCAAAACTTGACTCGCGCGACTGTGACGCTGTCACGGATTCGACGCTGCGCGCTGCGATTGAAGGTTCTACCGTTACCGCGATGAGACCGATGACCCTGCGCTGAAAGGTGACGTTTCCGCGAGCAGCCCTGCCTGGGCGGGCCGTCATGGTGCTGCTGGCGTGCCTGTTCGCCTGGCTGCAGGGCCACGCGGCGACGGTGGTGCAGATTCCAACGCCGCGCCTGCTGGGCATGGCCGATGGCCTGTACGACCCGCAGGTGCGCGGCATCGCCGAAGATGCCGCCGGCTACCTGTGGTTGGCGGGCAGCGACGGCCTGCTGCGGTTCGATGGACAGCGCTTCCGGCAATGGCGACGTGAAGAGGGGCTGCCCGACCTGGACCTGCGGGCGGTGCATGTCGACGCGCGCGACCGCGTATGGCTGGGCACCGCGGAGGAGGGTCTGGTCTTGATGGACACCGACCGCCGCGGTTTCCAGCGCTTGCCGGCATCGGCACCGCTCGCCCTGCGCAGCGGCCACGTGCGTCAGGTTGGCAGCAGTGGGGATGGCTGGGTATGGGCGATCGGCAGCGACCAGCAGTTGTACGGGCTGTCGCCACGCGAAGCCCACTGGCGACCGCACCCGCTGCCGGGGGCCACGGTGGTGGCGTTGGCGCGCGACCGCGGCGGCGCGCTGTGGGTGGCCCAGGCAACGGGCCTGTGGCGCCGGGATGGCACGCGTTTCACGCGCGTCCCGCTGCCGTCGCCGGCTGCCGCACCGATCCGGTCGCTGTGGGCCGATCCACGCGGCGGCGTGGAAATCACCGCGGCGCGCGGCAGCTGGACGATCGCCACGACTGCACCTGCGTCCGCCGTGGCGAGCGACGCCCGCAGCGTGCTGCGCAGTGCCGACGGCACGCTCTGGCAGCATGGTCGCATGGGGCTGCAACGACGCGAGGCGGCGCAGCTGGTGCAGGTCGCGCTGCCATTGCCGCCGGGCGCCGTGCCGGGGCCGGTGGTGGTCCGGCAGGCCCTCCAGGATCGCAGCGGCGACCTGTGGTGGGTCAGCGAACACCACGGTGTGTGGTGGCTGTCGGGGCGTTGGCGGCAGTTCACCGCGTTGCCGGCCACGGCTGACGCCACGCCGGGCATCGGCAGCCACTACGCCCTGGCGCTGGCGGCATCCGGGCAACACCATGCGTGGGTGGCGGGCAGCGGGGGACGGCTGCAACGGCTCGACCTGCGCACCGGCCAGGGACGCGACATCACCGCGTATCCGCATGCCGGGGTGACCGCGCTCCCGGTAGGGTTGGGCGAAGACGCGCGTGGCCGGGTCTGGCTGGCCAGCGCCGACAGCCTGCTGCGCTATGACCCGCAGCGGGGCGAACGCCGCGTCTGGCCACTTGGGCTGCACGCGCCGCACGCGGCGCTGTCGCTGCAGGTCTGCGCGCAGCAGCAGGTGTGGCTGGCCCACCCGCAGGCGGTGCAGCAGTGGTCGGCGGCCGGCGAGCTGCTGCGCACGGCCCGTCCGCAGGCGCTCGGCCTTGCCGCGGAGGTACCGACGCGCCAGCTGCTGTGCACCCGCGATGGTGAATTGTGGGCGACCGATCCGTCCGGCGCGTTGCGCTGGTCGCGGCTGCGCGAGCGTTTTGAACGGGTTCCGGGCGACGGCGACGGCAGCGTGTCCGCCCTTGCCGAAGCCGATGACGGCACGCTGTGGGTCAGTCGCGCCGCCGCGCTGGAGCACTACCGCCGCACGCCGGGGCGGCTGCAACGGCTGCGCCGGGTCGGCACCGCCGAAGGGTACCCGCAGCTGCGTGCCGACGCGCTGGTGGTGGGG